>DEPD01000135.1:19801-28738 GCA_002358575.1 Lachnospiraceae bacterium UBA3401
TGCACACAAAATGCCACAAAGCGGGCATTTTGGCGCTGGCTCTGACACCATGCAGCAAGTGCATGGTGCGAGGGTGAAAAGTAACTTTTGGTGTGCTACAAGAATCGGTTTTTGAATTAATACTTTGCATTTCCTACAATTTATATTATAATGGAACAGAAATATTCTTTATATTTCTGAACAGTTCCTAAACACAAAAAGACTCTGAGAGTCTATAGGATAAATAGAAGGAGTGTATCATGATGGATATCAGGATCAATGATAGTGACAGGATCACAATGACGCACACAGGATTACTTCCAGGCAAGAAAGGGAAAGTGATTCATGTGTGCTTTGAGCGAAAGACAGAGGATAGGAACGATTATGCAGAGATTGTCTTACCAAGCAGAACAGTAGTCAACTCTAAAGGTTTCGACGAAGGGGAGCTTGCCCAGCTACAATTGTATTTAAAAGAACAGGAAAAAAGTATTATAAAAAATGCAAAGCAGATAAACCACGACTTGATTTTTAAACTCTAAGGAAGATATTACTCAAATGAAAAATCAAATAAAAAAACTGATGCAGAGATTTCAAAATAAAAAGATTGCTTCGTTAAAGTATCTGAATAATGTATTGATGTATTTCAGTCAAGAGTATTTTGAAATCTATGTCGTTGATTTAAATCAGGGGTCATATGAGATCATTCGATCAGCGGATCGCTATAACGATTCTGCGAAAAAGGTGACAGGTGATTTTGCGCAGCTTATGCATAAGGCAATTGTCTCATGGTCAAAACCGCCCTATCGCGAACGGTTCAATCAATTGACTAATTTAGAACAAATTAAGAGACGGTTTGCAGCAGGGGAGAAAAAAATAGAGTTCATCTATAAATCCTATGATGAAAAGTGGAAAAGGCTTGAGTGCTTTCCAATACCGGAATATGCTGCTGACAATGAGGAGATGATTTTTGCGCTCAGGGATTACAATGTGGAGATGCAGATGAGAACCGACGAAGTTCTAGCGTCGGAGGCGATGAATAACATCTATTCCTTGGTTGCCTTTCGAGATATTGAAGCGAACCGCTATGAATGTCTTCACCGGCGTCTGGAAGAGATCATAGATTTTCCAGAGAAGGGTTCCTATGCAGATTTGGAAGCGCTGATACTGCGTAATATTCATCAGGAGGACATTGAAAAATTCCGTGTAGAATTATCGGATGAACGGTTTGCGCGGGAGGGACGCGCAGAGTGTGAGTACCGGATTCGGGATAAAAATGGAGAATATCATTATTATCGGCAATATAATGCGAAAGTAAATATTCTCTCGGGTTCAAGAATGGTGATTTTGATTCGGGATATTGACGAATCAAAAAAACATGCGATATGGGAGGCGCAACAGCTTCAAAAAGAGCTGGAGATGACAAGACTTCTAGCAGAGAAAAGCAAAGATTTGGAGAAGGCACTACAGCAGGCTGAAAATGCTAACAATGCAAAAAGTAAGTTTTTGTCCAATATGTCACATGATTTGCGTACGCCAATGAATGTTATCCTAGGCATGGCATATCTTGCCAAAAAGCATATTGACAGTGAATCGGAAGTAAATCGCTGTCTGGACACAATATTGTTATCCTCTCAAAACATGCTCGCGTTAATAAATGATGTGTTGGATATGAATAAAATTGAAAGTGGAGTGATTGAGGTACATGAAAAAAATGGGGACATTATTAAGTTGATAGAAGACATAGAAATATTGATACGTAATCGTTGCGAAGAAAATCAGCAGATTTTTGTGATTGACTGCGAACGGATTACACATCGCTATCTGCGTATGGATGAACTTAGGGTTCGTCAAATAATTATCAATTTGCTATCCAATGCTGTAAAGTACACCCCTGCATTTGGCAGAATCAGTATTGAAGTGTTTGAACAGGCAGGAAATACAGATTCGCAGTGCTATATTATTTTTATAATTCGGGATAATGGAATTGGAATGAGTGACGAGTTTGTAAAACGTGCCTTTGAACCCTTTGAGCGTGAAAATACAGATTTGTCTGTGCGAGTGGAAGGAACAGGACTTGGCATGGCAATTATAAAGAATTTGGTTGACCTTATGAAAGGACAGATTAAGATTGACAGTATGGTCAATGTGGGAACAAAGGTCACAGTGCGCTTTCCGTTTATAATATGCGAAGAATCGCAGATTGTCAGCGATTCAGATAATCTAAAGATATACAATAAGTATCCTGGGAAACGCATTCTCATCGTGGAGGATAAGTATATCAATCTGCAGATTGTAAAAAGCTTTTTGGAAGAATCCGAACTAATTATTGATGAAGCAGTAAATGGGAAGGAGGCTGTCGACAAAATAAGGAATGCCGCAGAGGGAACATACGATCTTGTTTTTATGGATATTAGTATGCCTGTGATGAGAGGGGACGAGGCTGCCGTGTTGATTCGTCAGATTGACAGGGCAGATTGCAAAGAATTGCCAATTATTGCCATGACAGCAAATGCGTTGGAGAGTGATGTGCGAAATTCTTATCGGTGCGGCATGAGTGGGCATATCTCTAAACCAGTGGAACCAGAGGAGGTTTACAAGTGTCTGAACAAGTGGCTGATAGACAAACGATGAGAAAAGAGTGTGCAATTTGTCCGAGGCAATGCCGTGTAGATCGAAGTGTTAACAGTGGATATTGCGGCGAGGGTGAAAGTGTGAGAGTGGCAAGAGCCTCTCTTCATAGATGGGAGGAGCCTTGCATTAGCGGTGAATCAGGCTCTGGGACAGTTTTTTTCTCAGGCTGTCCGCTCAAATGTGTGTTCTGCCAGAACAAAAAAATTTCTGTGGGCGGAAAGGGTAAAATACTTAGTGTGCTACAATTGTCAAATTTGTTTTTGCGTTTGCAGGAGAGCGGGGCAGAGAACATTAATCTGGTGACGCCGACACATTTTACTTCGCAGATTGCAATGGCGTTGCAAAAGGCTAAGGCGGAAGGATTGACTATTCCAGTTGTATATAACACCTCTGGCTATGAGCAGGTGGAAACACTGCGTTTACTTGAGGGATTAGTCGATATTTATCTTCCTGATTTAAAATATTATAGCAGTCAGTTGTCAGAGCGATATTCTAAGGCGCCGGATTATTTTAAATATGCGTCACTTGCAATTGAGGAAATGGTACGTCAAATAGGTCCCCCTGTTTTTGGTAACAGCAAAGTTCCTGAAAAACAGATAATGAGGCGTGGAGTGATTGTCAGACATATGGTTTTGCCTGGACATACAAAGGATTCCCAGGCGGTTATTCAATATTTATATCATATGTATGGAGAGCGTATTTATTTGAGTATCTTAAATCAATATACGCCAATGCCAGATTTGGAAAATTATTCAGAGCTTAACAGACGGGTGACAAAACGAGAGTATGATAAGGTGATTGACTATGCGATTCACTTAGGTGTAGAAAATGCATGGATACAGGAAGGCAGTACTGCAAAAGAAAGTTTTATTCCTGATTTTGATGCTGTTGGAGATTATTTATAAGGAGTATTTAAGATGTATCAGAATTATATTTTTGATTTGTATGGAACTTTAGTTGATATTCATACAGATGAGGTCAGCAAAAATTTTTTTAAGAAATATGTAAAGTGGCTTAGACGGCAGGGATATCATTTTGACTGGAAGCGATTTTATAAGTTATATACTGTTATGGAAAGGAGATATCGGGAGGAAGCGAAATGTTCGGGCAGATACGCGTATCCAGAAATTCGGGTGGAAAATGTATTTCAGGAAGTGTTTGCGGCAAATGGATATGTACTTTCTGATGAGCAGACACAGTTTTTATGTGAAAACTTTCGACGGATTTCACTGATACATTTCTGTTTGTTTCCAGATACAATCGCGTGTCTTGAGGGATTAAAGAAAGCTGGAAAAAAGATTTATTTGCTCTCCAATGCGCAGAGAAGTTTTACTTGGCAGGAGTTGGAATTGACGGGGATTATACCTTATTTTGACGGAATACTGATTTCTTCTGACGAGGGCTGTATGAAGCCTGACCCAGAATTTTATAATAGGTGTTGCGAGCGGTATCATCTGGACAAGGCACAGTCTGTGATGATTGGAAATGAGTTAAATTCCGATATGGCGGGCGCAGCGGCAGCAGGAATCGATGCATTTTATATTAATCGCTGTCCAGTATTTCATCAAGGAAATGCACCGATTTATCAGTATGTATCCCCCAATGGTGCTCTTTCGGAAGTGCTTGTTCAGACAGGAGTTTCTATGTGATTTAGAAATTGGAGGTGTGATTGTGCTGACAAGAGGAGATTTTCTATCGCTGAATTTTGTGAAAAAAGAAGATTTTACAGGAAGCTTTCAAGGGATGCGTTTTATGCTTCATCAAGAAGAGACAGAGGAAGAAAAAAAACTGAAAGTCTATCTTTGGGGTGAACCATTTGGATTTGAAGCGACACCTGAGGAAAAAAAGATTTCGCAGTTGTTTCCGTTTAACGAAGAGGGGCTAGTGGAGGCGATTAATTGGATGAACGAGAATTATGAGCGTATAAGATACAAAAAAAACGAGTAGGGAACTTTATCTCTACTCGTTATTCTATATTAATCTTAAGCCATCTGATTTACAGCTTTGGATAAACGAGAAACTTTTCTGGAAGCATAATTTTTGTGATACACGCCCTTTGTTGTAGCTTTATCAATAACACTTGTTGCATTTAATAAAGCAGCAGCAGCAGCTTCCTTATCATTTGCTTCTACGGCCGTATAAACTTTTTTGATTGCAGTCTTTACGCCAGACTTAATCGCTTTATTTCTATCAGCTTTTGTTCTGTTGACCAAAATTCTTTTTTTCGCAGATTTGATGTTTGCCATGCTTGACACCTCCCCTATTTTCTCGATGTGATTCATTTTTAAAATTATAAAAATGCTGTTTCGTTAAATTCGGACACGGACGAACTAAAAGAAACATACTTGTATATTGTAATTTATGGAATCTGATCTGTCAATACATATTCTAAAAAAAATCAGAAAAAATAATCAATATGGAAATATAGAAGAGACAGGGGGAATTGAAATGCAGCAGTTTCAGATTCGGACAGACTTGGCGTTGGAAGCAACAGAAAGCGTCAGAAAGCAAGCATCAGGACAGATGCGGGGAATCTCTATCGACGAGTACGATATTATGGAGGATGTTCATATATCAAAAGTGGTAATAATGACAAAGAATGCGGCGAAATGTATGGGAAAACCAATGGGAACTTATATTACGCTGGAAGCACCTGCACTTCAAGAGAGCGATGAGGACTATCACAGAGAGATATCGGAGGTGTTGGCAAAACAGATTAAAAGTGTTCTGCCAGATATTGATAAGGAGGAGCGTTCTATTTTGGTGGTGGGACTTGGAAACCGTGATGTGACTGCTGATTCGTTGGGACCTTGCACTATTGATAATCTGTTTATTACCAGGCATATTATACGAGAGTATGGCAAACAGGCATACAGGGCCTCAAAAATCCATCAAATCAGTGCACTTGTACCAGGTGTAATGGCAAAAACGGGCATGGAAACAGCCGAAATTATAAAAGGAGTAATAAAAGAGACAACACCAGACATAGTTATAGTAATAGATGCGTTGGCGGCGAGAAGCACTAGGCGGCTAAATCGAACAGTTCAGATAACAGACACAGGCATTCATCCAGGTTCTGGCGTGGGAAACCATAGAAATGCCCTCACAAAAGAAAGTCTTGGTGTTCCAGTGATTGCAATTGGTATTCCTATGGTTGTGGATGCAGGAACCATCGTGTCAGATGCACTCGAGAAGCTGTCAGAAGAATGTGATGGTGGAAAAGCATCTTTGGATTATTTTAGGAATAGTACAGATACTCAGCTTCATAATATGTATGTAACCGCAAAGAATATCGACGAGACGACAAAGAGGCTCAGCTTTACACTATCAGAGGCTATCAACATAGCCCTGGATATGGAGCAGGAGGAGTAAGGTGTGGATATCAGCTATAAATTGAAAAAGTATGGGATATTTATTTTTGTATTCCTGCTAGTGTTGGTGCAGCTTTTGATGCGTGCGGCAAATGACATAGAAAATAGTATTGGAGACAGTGTGGAAAATAGAGAAACGCTGGGAGAAAAGCTTTACAGTGCCGCTATAAAACAGGGAATAAAGCTTTCTAGCCCATATATGTTGTATTTGAGTGGTGGTGAAAAAAATGGAGTGCACTACCAGATTTCAAAAAATATGCCCTTGGAACAATACCTATTGTTGGAGGCAGAGGATGATGGCCATATGACAGAATATAAGCAGCCGTCTGTGTTGGAAGAGATGGCAGTTGCCGAAAATAGCTTGGCATATCAAAACAGCCTTATCAATGAGGTTGAGACGGAGAATTATGAGGCGAATGTAACCCAAAATCAGCAACAGCAGGAATTGGAAGATGCTGTATTGGCAGAAAATACAGCATCGACGGGGGCGTTTGTACCTGTACAGGCACCGGTTGCAAAGTATTCAGAACAACAGTTGGGAGAACCCGATTTTATTAAAAGAACGTTTTACTCGGAAGATCCGACCACACAGATTCGAGCGGATCAGCTTCAATATAATACATTGATGGGATTTGATGCAGGGATAAAACAGGATAACAGCAATGTTCAGATTTTAGTGTATCATACGCATTCTCAAGAAACATACATAGATTCGACAGGAGGAGATTCCAACACATCCATTGTTGGAGTTGGAGAACATTTGTGTGAAATTCTTAGAACACAATATGGATTTAATGTGTTGCATCACACAGGAGAATATGATGTGGAAAGCAGAGATTACGCTTATTCTAATGCCATGGCAGGTCTAGAAAAAGTACTCGCGGAGCATCCTACAATAGAAGTTATGATTGATTTGCATAGAGATCAGACAAATCCTGACACCAAGCTTGTGACAACAGTGCAGGACAGACCAACAGCAAAATTTATGTTTTTTAATGGTCTGTGTTATACAAATGCATTGGGAACACTCACAAATTTGCCTAATCCTTACGTGCAAGATAATTTGTCTTTTGCCTTTCAGATGCAACTGACTGCGGAAGAATATTATCCAGGGCTTACCAGGCGCATTTACCTCAAAGGATATCGATATAATTTGCATTTTCGTCCTAAGAGTTTATTGATTGAGCTAGGTTCCCAGACAAATACAGTCGAGGAAGCAATGAATGCTTGTGATCCACTGGCACATATTATCGCGATGGTTTTGAGTGGAAAAAATAAAGAGTAGTTTATGGGTTACTATTTTTATAAAAAGGTGGTATACTATGAGTATTCCGTTAAAAACAAGCACAGATTACGAAAGGAAGGAAATTATTATGGCAGTAATACACTTGACAGAGACAAATTTTGACAAGGAGGTCCTAAAAGCAGATATTCCAGTATTGGTTGATTTCTGGGCGCCTTGGTGCAATCCGTGTAGGATGCTTTCTCCGGTCATAGAAGAAATTGCAGAAGAGGTTACAGATGTAAAGGTTTGTAAAGTAAATATTGACGAGGCAAGTATTCTTTCGGATAGGTATGGAGTGATGTCAATTCCAACTCTAATTTTATTTAAGAATGGAGAGATTGCAGCAAAATCAGTTGGTGCAAAACAAAAACCGGAGATTATGGATTTTATTAGGGCATAGGAATGAGAGAAGGCAAAAATAAAATCTTGGGTCCACATCTTCTCAAGGCATTTAAGATTGCTCTGGCAGCGGTGTTGTCGATTTTGGCAGCCAACCTGCTAGGGCTGAAATATGCCGTGACAGCTGGGATTATCACAGTCTTAAGCATACAAAATACGAAGCGCGAGACGTTGAAAACCGCCAGAAATCGAGGTCTGGCTTTTTTGTGTGCGTTGATGATTGCATACGTATGCTATTCATGGCTGGGATTTCGCGTCGGAGCATTTATTCTCTATTTGTTTTTCTTTGCACTTTTATGTCTCAACGCTGGATGGGGAGAGGCAATCGCTATGGATTCTGTGCTGATTTCACATTTTTTGACGGAACAGAGTTTTGGCATAGAAATGATAGGGAATGAATTATTGTTATTGACCATAGGCGCATTTTTTGGAATCTTGATTAATCTTCATCTAAGAAAAAAAGAAGATGAATTTGACAAATTCTCAATGCTGGTGGATGAAGAGATGAGGGGAATGATTCACAGAATGGCAGAAAATCTAATGCGAGAGGATAAGACAGGGTACAATGCAGATTGCTTTGTACGTTTGGAGGACAAGATACATCTTGCAAAAGAATGTGCAATTCGGAATTGGAACAATACACTTTGGAGTCAATCTTCTTATGAACTCGATTATATCAGAATGCGAGAAAATCAGAGTCGGGTTTTGAGAAATATTTATGATAGTATTATTTTGATAAAAATGCTTCCGGCGCAGACAATGCAAGTCGCTACATTTTTTAAGGAGATAGAGGCACAGTATCATCGCGAGAATGATGTGGAAGGGCTTCTAAATATACTACAAAAAATGCTCTCTGATATGAAACTTGAGAATCTTCCGCAAAGCAGGGAAGAGTTTGAGGCGAGAGCACTTTTGTTTTATACTCTAATGCAGTTGGATGAATTTTTGAGATTAAAAAATAGATTTGTCATAAAATACCGCCAGTAACTAGAGATTTTGGGTGGTATTTTACTGTGAAAATTTTGATAAGAACAAAAATGTTAGAAAAATTTGAAAATTGTTGTTGACAGATGAAAAATGACGTGGTAAGATAATTTTCGTCGTTGAGTAATACAAAACAGACAGGCGGCAAAAAGCAATTGTTTTTTTGTAAGAATTGCAAAAAAATATAAAGAAAGAAAAAAAGTGCTTGACAGATACAAACAGCTATGTTAAACTAAACAAGCTGTCGCAGATAAGACAAGCAACAATAAAAAAGAACCTTGACAAATA
>DEPD01000164.1 GCA_002358575.1 Lachnospiraceae bacterium UBA3401
GATATTTCTTCGAGGAGGTATGTCAAAAACCGTAGGCGTAGCGGGCTGCGGCAAGGCTTTTTGGCATGCATAATCGGAGAAATAGACAAGTCAAGATGCGTCAGTTGCTTTTCTACAGATCTTAAGTTGTATTGTGGAATGAAATTTCAGACATACTAAAAAATAAAACAGGATGGGAATTTTATGCCAGAGCAAGAAAAATTAATTTTTCACCCGATTTCGCTTGATGACAGGGATTGGATAAACGAGAAACTAAGGGAAGACAATCTGAATCTTTGTGAATATACGTTTGCTAATAATTTTGTCTGGTCAAACGTATATCGTGTGCAGGTTGGCTGTGCTTATGGGTGCGGGGTGGTCCGATACAGAGGACAAGAGAATTATCAGTACTCTTTTCCGTTTGGGAATGGAGATAAAAAGGCGATGATTGAGCACTTGAGAAAAATATGTGTGGTGCATGGCTGCAGGTTGGATTTTTATCCGCTCACAGAAAAGTGCAGATATGAATTGATGGATTGGTTTCCGGGAATGTTTGAGATTTATGCCAATCGAGACAATTTTGATTATGTCTATACAGTAGAGAAACTTTCTACGTTAAAAGGGAAAAAACTGCATGGAAAACGCAATCATATAGCGCGTTTTATGGATGATGGTGACTGGCACTATGAACCACTCACAGAAAAAAATATGGATGAGTGTCGGCTAATGGCAAAAGAATGGACTTCTCTGCGCACGGAGAAATGGAATGAAGAGATGGCTTTGGAGATCGGGGTATTGGAAGTGGCATGTTGCAATTTTAATGCGCTTGGACTCTGCGGCGGTGTTTTGTATAAGGGAGATAAGATTGTTGCATTTACAATTGGAGAACAGTTAAATTCAGATACCTTTGTGGTCCATTTTGAGAAGGCATTTCCAGACCTGCAGGGTGCATATCCCATGATTAATCAACAATTTATATTGCATGAGGCACAAAATTATCAATATGTAAACCGGGAAGAAGATACCGGAGATTTGGGACTGCGCAAGGCAAAACTTTCCTATTATCCAGATTTGCTGGTGAAAAAGTACACTGCTGTGGAGAGCCAAGTTGTCTTTGCAGATGAAAGGCAGAAGGAGCCTCTTATTGAACTGTGGAATCAATGTTTTGGAGACGACAGGCAATATATTGAGTTGTACTTGGAAAATCGTTTCAATACAGAAAATATGTTTGTGATTTATGAAGACAACCGACCTGTCTCAATGGCAAGCCTGCTGCCGGTACAGGTTACAATCAATGGAAAGAAGGAAAATGCTCGCTATGTTTATGCAGTAGCAACACTTCCTGCATACCGCAACAGAGGTTATGCTGCAAAAATTATAAAACATGCTGCGGAAAGGGTGAAAGAACCATTGATTTTGCAGCCAGCGGACAGGGATTTACAAGAATATTATGAGAAGCTTGGTTTTGTGGATGCGTTTGGTGAAAGTCCCTGTTGGATTTATGCTGGCAGATGTACAGAGACAGCTAATGTTCCATCAATTAAGGAAAAGGATTTACAGGCGGCAGAGATTGTTTTTGAGCAAGGCGAATTGGAGGGGCTTGGAAGCTGGTCCGCTTATGACGCCAACGAGAAAGATTACAAGCTGGTTCGTGATACAGTGCTAGATAGGGAAGGCTATGTGGAATGGGACGAGCAAGCCATTGCATATGCTATCAAAGAGAATCAGTTTTGTGGTGGAAGGACGCTTTTATTGACCAGCATAACAAGTGATGTCGAACCGCAGCGCGCTGTGCTGATGTACCGTGTAGAAAAGGATGGCCTTCACATTATTGAGACGACGCTCAATGATGAGGAACTGTATGAGATTTTGCCAGAGTTGCTTTTATACACAGGGACGACATGGGCGTTTGAGCGCAATATGGGTGGAATGATACTGTTGTCAGAGCGTTTTGCAAATTGGGATTGTAAAGAAGGATATTTGGGATTAACTTTAGGATAAGTTATTTTAGATAAAAATAGACAAAAAATATCAATAAAAATGATTCATTTTAACAATTCCAAAACAAAGAAATGTATGCTATGATAAGAAAAAGGCAATGAAGAGAACCAGTAACCATATGAAATATTTCAGAGAGTTGTCGTTTGGTGCGAGACAGCATAGGAAATGTGGTGAACTCATCTTGGAGCTGTGTGCCTGAAAAGATATTTTGTCAGTAGGGTGCAACGGACGACCTGCCGTTATCAGGGGGAAGGCATAATTGTGCTGAATGAGTGTACACTTTTATCCTCTCTTGTATAAAAGTGTGAAGTAGAGTGGTACCGCGAGAGATTTCATAAAGTCTTTCGTCTCTACAACGGTAATGTTGTGGAGTCGGAAGACTTTTTCATCGTTACCAGACAAAATTTCGAGAATAAAATGGAGGAATGAGACATGGAACATGCAAACAAATACGAGAAATCATATTTTTTACCGCCAGTCTGTACATATGATTGGGTGAAGAAGGACGCGATCACGGCGCCGCCAATCTGGTGTTCGGTTGATTTGAGAGACGGGAATCAGGCACTGATTGAGCCAATGAGTCTCGATGAGAAATTACATTTTTTTGAGATGCTTGTGGAGATTGGTTTTAAGGAGATTGAAGTGGGCTTTCCTGCGGCATCGGAGACAGAATATGAGTTTATGCGCGCTTTGATAGAGCGCAATATGATACCAGATGACGTGACTGTGCAGGTGCTGACGCAGGCGCGGGAGCATATTATTAAAAAGACTTTTGAGGCGGTGAAAGGGGCACCTCATGCGGTGATTCACCTCTACAATTCAACGTCGGTAGCTCAACGTGAACAAGTGTTTAAAAAGAGCAAAGAGGAGATTAAGAAAATAGCTACAGATGGTGCAGAGCTTTTAAAGAAGCTTGCGGAAGAAACTGATGGGAATTTTTCTTTTGAGTACAGCCCAGAGAGTTTTCATGGCACAGAGGTGGACTATGCAGTGGAGGTCTGCAATGCTGTGTTGGATATCTGGCAGCCAACAGTGAACAAAAAGGCAATTATTAATATTCCGACTACAGTTGAGAATGCAATGCCACATGTGTTTGCAACACAGGTAGAATATATTCATAAAAATTTAAAGTACAGAGATGCCGTTGTGCTTTCTGTGCACCCGCACAATGACCGCGGCTGTGGTGTGTGTGATGCAGAGCTTAGCATTCTTGCTGGTGCAGACCGCGTGGAAGGAACGCTTTTTGGAAATGGAGAGCGGACGGGCAATGTTGATCTTATTACGGTGGCAATGAACATGTATTCGCATGGTGTTGACCCCAAACTGGATTTTTCTAATATGCTAGAAATCAGAGAGAACTATGAGCTTTTTACACGTATGCATGTACATGAGAGACAGCCGTATTCTGGTGATTTGGTATTTACAGCGTTTTCGGGTTCGCATCAAGATGCTATCGCAAAGGGAATGCAATGGCGGGAGGAGAAACAGACACACAAGTGGACGGTGCCTTATCTGCCGGTTGATCCAAAAGATGTGGGTAGAAATTATGATGCGGATGTGATTCGCATTAACAGCCAGTCTGGAAAGGGCGGTGTCAACTATATTCTAAAACAAAACTATGGAATTTCACTTCCGTACGCAATGCGTGAGGAAGTGGGATATCTGGTCAAAGATGTCTCTGACCAGGAACACAAGGTCCTCTCACCACAGTGGGTTTATGATATTTTCTGTGAAAATTATGTGGATAATCTGCCGTTGTTCCAGATTAGTGAATGCCACTTCGAGCAAATAGATGGCATTATGGCGGAAGCAACAATTGTTTGTGGCGATAGGAAGACCCCTGTAAAGGCGAATGGCAATGGTCGTCTTGACGCGGTGAGCAATACCATCAAACAGTATTTTAATGTCAGCTATCAGCTGTCGGATTATGAGGAACATGCGCTTACAAAGGGTTCATCTTCCAAGGCAATCGCATATGTAAGCGTCACTTGCAACGGCGAGAAATTCTGGGGTGTCGGTATGGATGACGATATCATCAAGGCATCGATTCACGCGCTTTGTGTCAGCGTCAACAAACTGCCGCAGATACAGAATAATGAGGCTTGTCGGGACGAGCGCATGATAGAGATTTTGAACTATATCCAAGCAAATTATCAGGCGATTGCGCTCAGTGATGTCGCAGAGCATTTTCATCTGTCAGAACCATATCTGAGCAAATATATCCATGAGAAGTCGGGGAAAACTTTCGGTGATATTTTGATTAATATTCGTCTGAAAAAGGCAAAGACACTGCTGCGAAATGGAAATATGACTGTGGAAAATGTAGCGATGGCAGTTGGATATCCAAATGTAGAACACTTTAACCGTATTTTTAAGAAAAAAATGGGAATGACACCTGTTCAGTGCAGAAAAGGCGGTCAATAATTTATGCAAGAAGAGATTCGAAAGATACTTGCGCAATATGCAGATGAACAGTACAAGGAATTTTCGGCAGGATTGATTCCTGGAGCAAAGCCTCTGATAGGAGTTCGACTGCCGAAAATAAGACAGCTTGCAAAGAGCATTGTAAATGATAAGAACAATAAGGAACGGTGGCGGCAGGAAACTGCCGCCTATGATGGTATCTATGCGGACTTGTTTTTCGAGGAGACTATGATTCGCGGTATTCTTATCGGCTATGGAACAGCAAAAAAGGAGATTTCTTGTGAGGAAGGGATTGCCTATCTAAAGGATTTTATTCCATATATTGACAATTGGTCTGTGTGTGACTGTTTCTGCAATTCCTTTACTTTTGCAAATAGGTATCGAGATGAAGTCTGGGCATTTTTACAGTCATATTTGTATTCGGAACAGGAGTTTGAAGTTCGAGTGGCGTTGATTTTACTCTTGAGCCAGTATTTAAGATATGATGTGAGTAACAAAAAAATTTCAAGGAACAGAAACATACATATAGAAGATATTGCGCAGACACAGGCAAAGGATGAGCGTTCTATACAGACAAAAACGCAATACCCTTATCTCGAAAAGATACTTGCGACATTGAACCGCCCATTTTCACAGGGATATTATGCGCAGATGGCAGCTGCATGGTTGTTGGCCGAGACTTTTGTGTGTTTTCCATACGAGACAAGACAGATGCTTGCGAACGATTGTCAGATAGATAACTGGACTTACAATAAAGCTTTGCAGAAAATACGGGAGTCCTTAAACCCAGATAGGGAAGTGAAGGAATATGTGAAAAGTCTCAAAAGGGGATGACAAATCTCGAAATAAATGGTAAAATTTTTGAGAGATTGGAGGAAGCATATGAGTAATTTTAAGGAAAGCCTGTATGAGAAAAAAAGTTTTATATACCAGATTGGTGATATGTACTATGCAATTGGCGCCAATACTTTTGCAAAAGTGACAGACGCGCAGGAACTCGACAATATGGAGTTGTTTCAGAATGCCCTGAAAAAGAACAATGACAGACAAATCGCAAAGTATATGGATAAACTTATGCGTATTGCCAATTCGTATCGTGTTGACGCAAGAGAGCACTACAAGTTGCAGGAGAAGCTTTTTCAGTTTATAGACGGGATTGAAGCAAAGGATAAGACCGCCTATCATAATTTGCAGCAACAGGTTTTTCAGTTTGATAAATTGATTCAAAAATATTAATGATTGTTTTGGAAAGTTTTTCGTGTTGGAATAACTTGAAATAGCATAGGATATTTGGTAGAATAACATAGGTACATAAAATATAGGACAGGCAGCAAGTGGAAATATGAGGCGTTTTATAAAACATTCTATCAAGCAGGAAATTGCCTTGATCTTTATGGCGGTCATGGTAGGAACAGTGATCCTCTGCTGGATTATCAACAATAGTTTTCTCGAAAATTTTTATATACAGAACAAGAAGAGTGCCATCAAAGATGCGTATTCCAGAATTAATGAGGTGGTAACTATCGGGGATATCTCTTCGGAGGCGTTTGATGTCGAACTGCGGAAAATTTGTGATATGTACAATATTAGTCTTTTGGTGATTGACGCCGGCTCCAACATTGTGAAGTCCAGTACCAGAGATGTCAATAAGCTGTTGCGCAGGTTGTATGATAATTTTTTTGACCCAGATAAGGATTTTATCTATTTTGATGAAAATGACAAGTACTATATGGGGACTGCCGTGGATAGGTCCACGAATACAGAATATTTGGAGATGTGGGGGATTCTCAATAATGGAAATTTATTTTTGATTCGTTCTCCGCTTGAGAGTATACGTGACAGTGTGAAATTGTCCAATCGTTTTCTGGCGTATGTAGGGATTATGGCAACCATGATTAGCACAGCATTAATCTGGTTTGTTACAACAAGAGTGACACGACCGATTATGGAGCTGAAAAATATCTCTGAGGAGATGACAAAATTAAATTTTGAGAAAAAATACGAGAGTCGCGGACAGAATGAAATCGATTTGCTTGGAGAGCATATGAATGCTCTTTCTGCCACTTTGGAGAAGACAATCTCTGAATTGAAGACTGCGAACAATGAATTGATGCGGGACATTGAGAAGAAAGAGCAGATTGACGAGATGCGCAAAGAATTTCTGTCTAATGTCTCCCATGAACTAAAAACGCCAATTGCCCTGATACAGGGATATGCAGAGGGGTTGAAGGAATGTATCAACGACGATACAGAAAGTAGGGATTTTTACTGTGATGTCATAATGGACGAGGCCGGAAAAATGAACATGATGGTGAGAAAACTTCTCGATTTGAATCAGCTTGAGTCCGGGAATGATGTGATTACTATGGAGCGTTTTGACATTACAGCACTTATCAATAATTTTATTGTGTCCGCAGACATTCTGGTCAGTCAGAATGGAGTGCATTTGCGGGTAGATGATTCTGCGCCGATTTATGTGTGGGCGGATGAATTTAAGACGGAGGAGATTGTAAGGAATTTTTTTAGCAATGCAATAAACCACGTCAATGGAGAGAAGATTATTGAAATTAAGTATAGGCTGATTGAGGGAGAGAATAACAGCAAGGTGCGAATCAGCATTTTTAATACAGGGGAACCAATACCGGAGGAGTCGCTGCCACATATCTGGGAGAAATTTTATAAGGTGGATAAAGCGAGGACACGGGAGTATGGTGGCAGTGGAGTAGGATTATCCATCGTAAAGGCGATCATGGAATCCATGAATCAGCAGTACGGTGTTATCAATTATACCAATGGTGTGGAGTTCTGGTTTGAACTTGAAACCAAGTAAATGGAGGTGTTTGTTTGAAGAAGGGGAAAGTGTTAGGGCTTATTGCCCTGTCTGCTATATTGCTGACAGGGTGTGTGGATGCCATGCCGGAGTTAACAGCAGAACAGTCAGATATCATTGCGGAGTATGCGGCTGGGCTGTTGCTAAAATATTCACCCAGATATCAATATAGAATTGTGAGTGAGGAGGAGTTGGCTGCCGCAGTTGCTGACAGACAGGACGTTTCGGAATCGGAGTCAGAACCAGCTATGGAGCCAGAACAGACGCAGTTACCAGATGAAAATATGCCGGAGGCGCCATCAGAAGATACACCAACAGAACAGGAAAAGCAACCAGCGCAGATTTCGTCGGCGGAAGATATTGATTTTGCAGCAGAACTAGGTATTGATGATCTGATTGTTCGATATCAATCTTTTGAGGTGTGCAGTTCCTATCCGCAAAACAGTACTGGATTTAGTGTGGATGCCGCCAAAGATAAAAAACTGCTGATACTGCATTTTGATTTAGAAGGTCTGCCGGAGGAAGATGTAAATTGTAATTTTTTTGATTGTGACATAAAGTTGCGTGTAAATATCAATGATTCTGTGTCTGCCTCAGTGCTTCCAGCAATGCTGCCCAACAATATTATCACTTATATTGATGTTGTGAAAGCAGGGGAGACTGTCGATGTGGTGGCAGTGGCAGAGATCAATGATATGACAGAGGCAGATATTCAATCTATGGTATTGCAGGCATCGGCAAATGGAAACAATTGTATAGCAAAATTGAAGTGATTGTGCTGTAATCCATTTTTAAAAATATGGTTTCAATTAAGGAACTGTAGAAAAATAACTGACGCATCTTGACTTGGCTATTTCTCCGATTATGCATGCCAAAAAGCCTCGCTGTAGCCCGCTACGCCTACGTTTTTTGACATACCCCTCGAAGAAATATCCTACGCAATCTGCATCACTTATTTTCC
>DEPD01000133.1 GCA_002358575.1 Lachnospiraceae bacterium UBA3401
GTTTATTTGTCAAGGTTCTTTGTGTTCACCTGTCTTATTTGCGACAGCTTATTTAGTATATCTCACACTTTTCTATCTGTCAAGTACTTTTTCCAAGTTTTTTCATTTTTTCTTTTTTAACAAAACTATAATGAATCCACTGAAAAAGTTCCCTTTTCTTCCGCTAACTATTTTATATGTGTCAGCGATGTTGATTATAATATCACGTCGCAATTCAGTTGTCAACATCTTTTTTCATCTTTTGTCAAAAAATGATTACAGTTCAGCCTTGCCGAACTGTTACACATCAAAATACCTGCAATCTCAAATACAAAAAGACGGAAAGCGTTCATTGCAAAAAACACACAATCAAAGAAGAACATTTTTTAGCAGTTCAATCAGATAGTTTGAATAATAAAGCATCGTCAGAAAACGGCTCCGCTCCACCTGCTGCAAAACCCATGCATTCAAGTTCATCACATCAAATACTCCAATGAGCAGAAAGCAAAGCCACACTGCAAAAATTGCTTCTATAAGACCTAACACCGCACCAGCCAACTTGTCCGCCAGCTTGCCGACTGGAATTGCCCGAACCAACCGGAAGGTATCTGTCAAAAATCTCATAAGTCTGTAAATCATGCGAATCGCTAGTAGCAAGAACAATGCCATTATCACTTTTACATAGCTCTTCTGAAGAAAACTTCCAATGCCTTTTGCCATAACTACTAATACAAGAATTCCCAAAATACAGGAAACAATACGTATCACACTCTCTAAAAGTCCTCTTTTCCACCCCCATATTGTTCCTGCTCCAAACACTATCACTACTATGACAAATAAAATATTGATCTCCAATCCTGTTCCCTCCGCTATAAGGAATTGTAACGATATCTGACCACACTGATTGAAATTATTGAAGTTCTATCGTCTGTATCGCATCTTCTGTGACGAGCGTATATTTTTCTATATTTCCTCCTGGAACAAAACAGGTCACTCTATCCTTAAAAATTCCTTGGTATTTGAGCCTGCTGCCCCAATCATAAATCAGACATTCACTGTCATTATATATGATAATCCCAGCGGAATCAAACAAAATATCCTGATACTCCAAATCAAATGCAATTTCACTTACTTTTTTTCCTTTGGTGTCATAGATTTCTATGCGGTAGGTGGTTCCTGCTGCCGTGTTATAATACACAAGTCCCACATGATTTTCATTATAAAATATACTCTGTATTTCCTCAGAAATCATAGTCTCCAATATGCTTTCTGGCTTCTGTTTTCCCTGAAAAAATATCCACCGATTATCCGCTGCCGCAAACACTGTATCATTTGACATAAAATGCACAAAAGGAATCACTGCCTCGGAATATTTATAACCACTCACAAGATTATCTGTATAATTCTGCCCAACCGCAGAAAAATTATAAAATCCTACATTGGACACCAACTTTCCCTGCTCTGCTTTTATGTACGACACAGCCACAAGACTACCATCGCTTGAGATATCAATCGCAATCGGATATCCAGAATTACTCATCCTTGTCTTAAAATCCGCAAAGGACTCTCCTGTTGCATAGTACAAATAGATTGCAGTGACCGGTGAGTCATCTAAAACAGCCGCCACTACACCGTTAGAAGCGACGCAAAAATCTCTAATTGGCATTGTTGTCTCGATTGTCCCAATCGGTCCCTGTGTATCACAGACATAAATTTTTCTGCCATTGTAATCGCCAACTGCAACTGTTTTTCCACTGGTTTTTATCATAGGATTTTGCATTTCATAAGTCTGATTCCAGATGGTTTTTCCCTTTAAGTTTGTACAACTTATTCCATCATTGCTATAAGTCAAAAGTGTTCCTTTGAGATGAATTGTCTTTGAATCTTTTGCCCGCACCCACTCACTCTCGCGTATCACATCATATCCGACATACACTTTATGTTTCCAACTAATATAGGAACTGAGCGCGACAATTGCTGCAAATCCTAGTACTGCCAGAACCATGTACAGTTTTATCTGTCTGTGTCTGGCCAGCATATTGTCCATTGATTTGTCCTTAATCTTGCTATTTGCCGTTTCTTTCTCTTTAATTTTTTTGTTTTTTTCGCCTTTTAATAGATATTGGCTTCTGTTAAAATCCCTAATTTCTGCCATTCACATCCCTCATTTTTACTGCCTATCCAATCGTTCACACAGTTCAGTTACCGCTCTTGTATCACTGAATAGGTACAGTATAACATTATTTTCAGGGAAGTAAAAGCTTTTGTCCATAAAGAATATTATCTGGGTTTTCAATATTATTCCACCGGCAAATCTCCTCCACATGAGAATAGTCCCCATAGACATTGAAGCAGATTGTTTGGAGTGTGTCTCCCTTGCGTACTACATAGTATTGTGGCACAGAATCCTGTGCGGACTGCTGCGCAGAAGTATCCTGTGTGGACTGTTCTATAGTGTCTTGAGGCAATAATTCCTGTGAAAGCTCTCGCGCAGCGGTGTCCTGTGTCGTTGGTTCTTGTGTCGGTTGTATGTCTGTGTCTTGAGACAATGCTTCCTGTGTTGATTGTAAATCAGTATCTTGAGACAACGATTCTTGTGTGGGCTGCTGCGCAGAAGCATCCTGCGCTGACTGCTGTACAACAAGCTCTTGCGCTGGAGAAGTCTCTTGGTTTGCGGCAATATTTTGTCTTTGTTCTGTTCCTTCCTGGACATCTGCGCGGTTCTCTTCTGTAGTTTCTGTTATCTCCTTTTCCGATGTTATATTTTCTGCGGGAACAGTCTGCTGCATTGTAGGTATGACCTGGGTTGTATCAGTGTCTGTGTTAGTAGAATTATCATGAAACGCGGAATTTTTTGTGATAAACGCAATACAATAATCAATGCTTGCCTGCATACTCTGCATTTTATTATAATTATTTATAGAAATAATACCATATGCCATAACGCACACAACAAATCCTAAACATAAAAGATTCATAACATTCCACATAAAGCTGACTTTTACCTCCTCGCGATTATACGATTGTGCAATTCTGCTCAGACGTGCCGCATCATTTCTAGAAGTTCTGTTGTGTGTATCGTGTTCTGTTGGAGATAGAATTATTTTGTTGATACCATTTTGTTTGCTGTTATTCCACTCAACAAGATAGTTTTGCATCTCCTCATTCTGGTCATAATATATGTAAAAATCATCTAGTATCACCTTTGTGCTGCGCAGTGTTAATTCCAGTCGCAATCCTTGGTCTTTATTCTGGCTTGCGCTTGCAGTGCCAATATAAGTGCACGATGGAAAATAGGTGTCATTTAGCTGTTGAATTTTATTCCTGTTCCCGTCTAAAATTGCTGCGCCAGAGATTACAATCCGATACCTGCCGCCTTCTTCCAAAATGTTTCCATACATTGCAATGTTGGATGATACATTTGTTTCAATTTGGTACTCATCACTTTTTCGTAAGTCATCCTCTACATTTTTTTTGTTTGAGACAATTTTTTTAATAAACGTGTGTACGTAATCTTCCAAATATAGAATATAGATTCCCTCTGGTGCCCCAATCGTTCGTGTGTTTACCGGAATAGAAGCAGTCCTATCTATTGGCATTGTTCTAGCCGCGCTGCTCCGCATTTCATTTCCAGAATCCTGATGTAATTCCTGAGTCCTCGTATTGAAGAGTACATTTGATTGTTTGTCCATAATGCATTACCTTCGTAATGAACTTTATGTTCCAATTACTTTCCTTTCATGTATAATTCTATGGCTGCGCTCGTCCTTCAAAAAAATTAAGAACCCGTTTGCCTTAACCATATCATAGCACTTGGAACGTAAGGATTCTGTCGAAAAGTGTTGTCAAGAAAAATTTTAAAAACCACCTGCTGTATTATTGCAGGTGGTCAAAATACTTTTATGCATGGACCCATGCATAGAAAGTATGCCACTAAATCGGCGCATGGGCTGCGCAATTAGGGGAAGCAACCTCCCCTAATCGATTGTATTGTAGAACCGATACACGGTTGTTGTTTTATAAGGTCTCTCTGGTCCATAAATCACATCCTGGAATTGCGGTTGATTCACAGCATCCGGGAAACATTGTGTCTCCAGGCAAAGTCCACTGCGCTTGCCATAGGAAGCGCCTCCCTTTCCGATTTGTGGTGTAATGCAGTTTCCAGCATAGAACTGCAAACCAGGCTGGTCAGTGTAAACATCCATCTTTCTTCCCGTAGTAGGTTCTTCCACAGAAGCCACCTTTTGAATGGAGCCATCAAACCCATCCAGTGCAAAATTATGATCATAACCCTGACCATATTTTAACTGAACATTATCCACATCAATTTCATCACCAATTGTCTTCATCTTCCTAAAATCAAAAGGGGTATCTGCTACATCTACAAGTTCTCCTGTAGGAATCAAGCGCTCAAAAATCGGTGTATACTTCGATGCATTAATACAAAGTCTGTGTGACTCAATATTTCCTGACTGATGTCCTGCAAGGTTAAAATATGTATGATTTGTCATATTTATCAAAGTCTTTTTATCACTTGTCGCTTCATATTCTATTTTAAGTTCATTTTCCTCTGTGACAGTATAAGTGACTTGTACCTTTTTGTTGCCTGGAAATCCCATTGAACCATCTGGATCGATAAGCGAAAATACAACACAGTTATCCTTTAAATCTGCATTCCAGATTCTTTTGTGATATCCTCTATCATCGTCACTGTGAAGATTATTGGTGCCATCGTTTACCGCAAGCTGGTATGTTTCCCCATCAATCGTAAAACTTGCATTATCGATACGATTTGCACTTGGTCCAATCGTCGCGCCAAAGAAGCAACCGTTTGTCAGATACCCCTCAATATTATCATAGCCAAGCACCACATCATCAGCATTTCCTGCCCTGCCAGGTACGAAAAGATTGACAAGAATTGCCCCAAAGTCTGTCACTTCCGCCGCAAAACCTTTCTCGTTCTTGATGGTGTAAAGACTAACTTCTGTTCCGTCTGGTGTTTTTCCAAAATTTTTTGTTGTGATTGTCATTGTTTTTCCCTCTTTTCTTGTTATAAGGAACTGTTCAGAAATTTACTTATGATCTCATTATAATCTATCTGAACAATTGATATCTACAGTACTTTTTATAGATTTTACCCTGTAAAATTACACTTTATAGCTCTGTCCTGCCTTCGAGTGCCCGCAGCAGAGTCATCTCGTCAATACACTCCAAATCACCGCCTACAGGCACGCCGCTTGCAATGCGTGTCACTTTGACGCCGGTCGGTTTAATTAGCTTTGAAATATACATTGCGGTTGTCTCCCCCTCAAGGCTTGAGTTCGTCGCTATAATAACCTCCTCAACTTCCCCTTCAAGGCGCTTTACAAGCTCTTTGAGCTTAATGTCATTTGGTCCGATTCCAAGCATAGGAGAAATTGCCCCGTGCAGCACATGATAAACCCCCAGATATTTTCCAGTCTTTTCATATGCAGCTAAATCCCTGATGTTCTCCACAACCATAATCGTTCCGTGGTCGCGCTTTGGATTGGCACAAATTGGACAGATTTCCTTATCCGCAAGGGTACAACAAGTATTACAGTAATGAATATTTTTCCGTGCATCCACCATAATCTGCGCAAAGCGTTCCACATGTTCTGGTGGCATATTGATCACATGGAGTGCAAGCCTTTGCGCAGACTTATTTCCCACGCCTGGAAGTTTTGCAAACTGTTCGATTAACTGATTGATATATCCACTGTAAAGTTCCATTAGAAAGGTAACCCTCCACCAAGTCCGCCAAAGCCGCCTGCCATTTTGCCCATCAGCTCATTGTTCGCTTCCTCCGCCTGACGCAACGCCTCATTTGCCGCTGCCATAATCAAATCCTGTAAAGTTTCTATATCCTCCGGGTCCACTGCCTCATCTGAGAGTGTCACCTTCACAATTTCTTTCTTTCCAGTCACGACAACCTCAACTGCTCCGCCGCCTGCTTTTGCAGAAAATTCCTTGGTCTCAAGCTCTTTTTGCCCTTCCTCCATCTGTCGCTGCATTCGCTGCGCCTGTTTCATCAAATTATTCATGTTTCCAGGCATACCCATGCCTCCCGGAAATCCTCCTCTTTTTGCCATTACTTTACACTCCTTTTCTTTTTCTTCTCTTATTCGTCCTCAATCTCTATGTCCATATTGATCACTTTTGCAAGGTCAACATAGCTCTCCTCAAACCGTCTTCCGGGCGACAGGCTCTGCACCTGCACAGATACCTGTTTTTGTATTAAATTAGATATCATATCCTCAACAAATTTATGATTTTCCTGTTTGTTGAGATAATCAAATGCCACCCCGTCTTCCACCACAATGACAAGTTGATTGTCACCGCCCAGACTTAAACGCGCATTTTTTAAATGCGTTTTTAACGGCTGTCCTGTCTCTGCCACAATTCCGCGCCAGCCGCCCACAATCTGTCGGATATCTTCTGGAATTGCCTTTGGCATCACGGGCTTTACCACCTCTGCCACTGGTTCCTGTGTCGATTGTAACGCAGTTGGGACCGCCTGCACAACACCTTTTTTTAATTTATCCTCCAACTCTCTCACGCGTGCTACAACAGCGTCATTTGTCGTCTCCATCGCAGGTTTACACAGTTTAATCAGGGTTATTTCTATTAAAATACGCTTCTGTGTGGCATACTTTATCTGACTGGAAAGTTCTGAAAAAATGCGAATCTGACGCATAATTTCCTCCGCGTTCATCGCATCTGCCTCCGCCTTTAGACGCGCAAGATTTTCACTCGACACATCTATAACATCTTCAATATCGTGGTCAGAAGTCTTTACGAGCAACAGATTTCGCAAATACCAAGTGATATCTGTAACAAACTGCGTCAACTCCCGCCCCTGCATAACCACATCTTCAAGAAGTGCAATGCAGCCAGTGATATCGCGTGCCTGTATAAGTTCCAACAACCGCGCAAACACTTCCATATCGACCGCTCCCAGCACATCAAGAACCTTGTCGTAAGTCAGTTCCTCCCCAAAATGAAACGCAATACACTGGTCCAAAAGGCTCAGCGCGTCACGCATAGATCCATCCGCTGTCTTTGCAATGTATTTTAATGCGCGTTCCTCAACCTGCACTTGTTCCTGTGTCATCAAATCGCGCAGGCGATCTGTGATTGTCTCTATTGTAATTCTTTTGAAATCATAACGCTGACAACGTGAAAGTATCGTTATTGGAATTTTATGCACCTCTGTGGTCGCCAAGATAAAAATTACATATGCGGGCGGTTCCTCCAAAGTTTTCAATAGTGCATTAAAAGCTCCTATGGAAAGCATATGCACTTCATCAATAATATAAACCTTATATTTTCCCTCAACGGGAGTATAGGATACCTCATCAATAATTTCTCGGATATTATCCACGCCGTTATTGGACGCAGCATCAATCTCAATCACATTCACACTGGCGCCGGAAGCAATCGTCTGACAGCTTCTGCACTGCCCACATGGGCTGCCCTCCACAGGGTTTTCGCAATTTACAGACTTGGCAAACAGTTTTGCAATCGTAGTCTTGCCTGTTCCGCGCGTGCCTGTAAAAAGATAGGCATGTCCAATGCGATCCGCCTTAATCTGGTTTCGGAGCGTTGTGACAATGTGGTCTTGTCCCTTGACCTCCTCAAAAATATCAGGTCGGAATTTTCTGTATAATGCAGTGTATGACATGATTTTCTCCTCACATTTACGGTCTCTGCCCCATTCCACCTTCCAGCGTCAACGTCTCGCCCGTCATGTACTTGAAATCTGGAGAGGCAAGCTGTACACATACACGGCCAATTTCAAGCTCCGCGTCACCGTAATGTCCAATAGGAGGCATCTTTACATTTTCCTTGAACGCATCTGGGTACGCTTTCTCAAACTGTTCAAGCTGGGCTGTCCATGCAAGAGGACAAACAATATTAACATTGATACCATCTTTTGCCCACTCTGTAGCAGCCACGCGCGTCAGTCCGCGAATTCCCTCCTTTGCTGCTGCATAAGCGCATTGCCCAAAATTGCCAAACAGTCCCGCACCTGACGCAAAATTAATGACAGAGCCTTTGACCTTCGCAAGATGTGGATAGCACGCTTTCATATAATAAAAAGCGGCATAGAGTCCTGAATATAGCGCAAGGTTAAACTGGTCTGTGGTGTGCTCTGCCAAAGGCACTCCAGAAGCAGATGCCTGTGCATTGTTAATCAGCACGTCAATTCTGCCAAAAGTATCAATTGTCTGTTGTACTACATTGTTTACTACTGCCTCATTATCCGCACCAGCGTTGACATCTGCCTGAACAATCAACACCCGAATGTTGTACAACCGCTCAAGTTCTTCCTTGGCATCTTCGAGCTTCTTTACATTTCGCCCCGTAATAACCAGATTAGCCCCTTCTTTGGCGTAGGCCGTTGCAATTCCATATCCGATTGAACCGCATCTCCCATCACTGAACACCGCTCTTCCTGCACCTGTAATAATCGCTGTCTTTCCTGTTAAAAATCCCATAACTTTTATTCCCTCCTAGTCATTTGATGGTTTTATTATACCCTAAACCTTCGCAAATGCATAGTTCTATCTAAAAAAATCAGAATAAAAATATCCTAACAAATTACTGTTCACGCCCCCTCTGATTTTGGCACAATTTTATTGCTTGAAAGCGTAAACAGCAACAAATTATGCACACAAATTGATAAAGGGCATCAATTTGGCGTATGATTCCCACTACATATGTGGACGTCTGAACAGTAACCCTAGCAAACCATTGTTAAAAACCGTTGCAGCCTTTAAGTCAATGTGTTATGATGAAGATGTCATAATAGGATAAATGTTTGGAAAGGAGGATTATTATTATGGGAATTTCTTCTATATCTTATTTGTCAAACAACAATCGAAATATGTACCGGACTTATCGCTCACTCTCTAGTGGAAAGCGCATCAACACCGCAGCAGATAATGCAGCAGGACTTGCAATTGCCAACAAATTAAAAAATCGCGTTGGTGGCACCAATGTTGGGGTCAGCAACTCACAGACATCTCAGAATATGCTCAATGTGGCAGATGGCGCAATCGGATCAGTCACAGACTCCTTGCAGCGAATCCGTGAACTGAGCATTCAAGCCTCCAATGGCCTGTATTCCAGCTCAGACAGAAGCGCAATCCAGGCTGAGATTGACCAGCTCAAAGAATCAATTGGCGGCATTACTGCACAGACTAAGTTTAACGAGATGAACGTGCTTGACGGTTCAATGGGCAGTTCACATGTAGCTTCCAATGCGGACGGCAGTGGCATGAATATTGATATGCCACAGTTTTCTCTTGAGGCACTTGGCATCGCAAACTATGATGTGACATCCGGCAATTTCGATGTGGCAGACATTGACAAAGCACTGGAAAAGGTCAGCTCCAAACGAAGCTATCTTGGTGCTGCCTACAACGGACTTGATCACAATATCGCCTACAACAAATACGCTGCCTACAATATGACTGCCGCACAGAGTCGTATTGAAGATACCAATTATGCGCAGGGTTCTACGGAACTAAAAAAACAGCAAGTACTTAATACATACAGCATTATGATGCAGCGCAAACTGATAAACAATGCCGACGGACAGGTAAGACGAATGCTTGGATAACAAACTTAACCAAACGAGTAGGGAAGAAATCTTGCCTACTCGTTTTAGCTTTCCTTTGCCCATCCATATGCATATCTGACCGCCTTCTTCCAGCCTTTTATTCGATTTTCCCGATCCGCATTTTCAATCGAGGGCTGAAAAACACAGTCGCTTACCCAATTTTTTCTCACTTCATCTTGATCTGCCCAGTATCCCACTGCAAGCCCCGCAAGGTATGCAGCGCCCATTGCAGTTGTCTCCACACACTTCGGGCGTATCACAGGAACGTTCACAATATCTGCCTGCGTCTGCATTAAAAAATCATTTGCGCTCGCGCCACCATCAACTTTAAGCGAGGGAATGACAAGTTTTGCATCTGCCTTCATCGCCGCCAAAACATCATTTACCTGATAAGCAATTGAATCCAGTGTAGCGCGGATAATATGACATTTATTTACTCCGCGCGTAATGCCGACAATTGTACCTCTTGCATACTGATCCCAATAAGGAGCGCCAAGACCAGTAAACGCCGGCACAACATAACAACCATTTGTATCCGCCACTTTTTGCGCCATATACTCTGAGTCCGCCGAGGAATCAATAATTCTCAACTCATCACGCAGCCACTGTATTGCGGCACCTGCCACAAAAATAGAACCTTCCAGTGCATAATTCACTTTCCCATCCAATCCCCATGCGATAGTTGTCACCAGCCCATTCTCTGAAAACACTGGTTTTTCCCCTGTATTCATCAGTAGAAAACACCCTGTTCCATACGTATTTTTTGCTTCTCCTGCATTGAAACAAGTCTGTCCAAACAAAGCTGCCTGTTGGTCTCCCGCCGCCCCTGCAATTGGTATCTTTCCCCCCAAAAAGGAAGCATCCGCCTCCCCATATATGCAACTTGACGGCTTTACTTCTGGAAACATACATTTTGGAATATGCAGTTGCTCCAAAATGTCTTCGTCCCACTCCAAAGTGTTGATATTAAAGAGCATTGTGCGGGACGCATTGGAGTAGTCTGTAATATGCACTGCACCTCTGGTCAATTTCCAAATCAGCCAAGTCTCCACAGTGCCAAACAACAAATCACCTTTTTCGGCTCTCTGCCGCGCATCAGGTACATTATCCAAAATCCATTTTACCTTTGTGGCTGAAAAATAAGCATCAATCACCAATCCTGTCTTTTGCTTAAAAATTTCTGTCAGTCCTTTTTCTTTCAGTGCATCGCACTCCTCTGCAGTTCGGCGACATTGCCATACAATTGCATGATACACTGGAACCCCTGTATGCCTGTCCCACACAATCGCTGTCTCCCGCTGATTCGTAATTCCAATCGCCGCAATATCCTTTGCGGAAGCTCCAATTATATTCATCGCCTCAACCGCAACTCCCAACTGACTTGCCCAGATTTCATCCGCATCATGCTCCACCCAACCAGGTTTCGGAAAATATTGGGTAAACTCCCGCTGTGCCATACTGCAAATCTCGCCTTTTTTATTAAATAAAATACATCTGTTGCTGGTCGTCCCTGCATCCAATGCCATAATATATTTTTCCATTGCAATATTGCCTCCTTTCATGAAAATATTCTCTCAAAATCTCATTCAATTGCAAAAGAAATAATTTTTTTATTATCTCATAGACTGCGCCATTTCTTTGAAATCTGTCTCATCAAATCCAATCCCAAGATAAATCTGATTTTTATACAGCGTACAAAATCTCTCAAAAGATTCTTTGCATCCTAACCGCCATAACAGTGTACACCCCATTCCGAAAAGCGCAAAATCTGGCTTATCTCTCCCCAATTCTTGCTTCGCCAGCATAAATATCTCCTCTATAATACATGCTCGAATAGACGAAGACTTTATTTTTAGCAGCGCTTGTACAGCCCACCCAGCAACCTCTTCCTGCTCTGCCAGCGCAATCTGGGTCAGCTCTTTCCAGACAAGTGCTATTGTCTTTTCGTCCCACATATCCGTGCTATGCAAAAAATCAGTCACCAGCAAACGCCCGCTTAAACTCCGCTCCTTGCTAAAAAGTGGGGTTAGCTCCATTAATAAGTCTTTGCGCCGAACATCCTCCGCTTCATTCACCCAGCGAAACACCGCTGCCCTATATTGTTGATAATACTCCATTAATTCCAACCACGACGAGCTATGTTCTTCCTGAAATGCAATCATATATTTCCGCTTCCTCCATCTGCTTTGTATAACCCATTCCATATTTGCTCAAATTCTTCTTTTGTAATAAGACATGCTTGAAATTCCTCCCCATACTCAATGCTGTTAAACTTTTCTACTGTCGGAATTGGAACAGCCTCAATCACATCTGCATAAAGGTCAGGAATATTTTGCGTGCTCCCATCTCGAAATATATCAATTGAACGCTCCGCAAACCGTTCATTTTCTGTATTCACCTCATAGAGCATGATTGTAGGCTCCTCTGGCAGATGATGTGTCCAAAAAAGCTTTATATATTCCATATAATATCCTCATAGAGCACTGTATGTCGCTCGTCAATTTTACAATTTACATGGTAATGTCCGCAAAACCACTGTCTATATTGCAGCTTTTCCTCAAGCGCATCAAAATAATCATTCAAAATGTCTTTCTGTCGCGCACTAATTTTATCTGCAATCTTATTCATACCATGAGAAGATAGAACATGTTGCAGCTTATCCTGCATTTTCCCAGACAGGCAATGTGTTACAACAAAATCTATACAATAGTTTATTTTCTCCAAATTATCTCTGCCCTCCTGCATCTCCTCGACAGACGGCAGTTCCTGTGCCCACCACGATACTCCTTTCACGCGATAGGATAAGCCACTTCTGTTTGCGCGTCTTCTGTCCTTTTCATACGATGGCAATGATCTGTCTAAAATTCCACCTTGTATATCATGTGTTGATGCACCGCCAAATGTAAAAAAATGCTTTCCTTCTATCTCAAAGATCTGCCCTCGTTCCAGCAAAATTATCTTATCTTTAACAATGTGACGCGTCTTGCCGCCATTCCACATTTCAATCGGATATTGGGCAATCATATCATAATTCTCGTGATTGCCTTGCACCCATAAAATAGTAAATGGCAGCGCTGAAAGCCACTTTTTATTGTATACAAATTCTCTGTCATCTGCCCATACAAGCCCCATGTCTCCACAGATAATAACAAAATCATTCTCTGTCATCACAAATGGCTGGCGCATTCTCTGCCTTTTAGAAAAGCGCCCATATGCTCCATGACAGTCACCTGTCAGATATATCATCTTTCTCTCCAATTACAACTCATTCACCGAAAATTATTCCTGCTGCCCGCTCAAAGCATCTGAATTTTCAATGACTGTTTTTACCAGTTGCCATGCAATGCTACCCTCACAAAGCAGATTTAACGCCTCCTCAAATTTCACCCACTTTGCAGCGTCCACTTCCCCAGACAATACAAAATCCTTTTTCTCAACAAGCGCCTGAAACCCAAGCATCAACATCTCTTTTTTCTCATAAGGATAACTTTTTATGTACTTCAAAGATTTTACACACAGCCCTAGTTCCTCGCCAATTTCACGCACCACTGTCTCCTCGGCGGATTCCCCAAGTTTCATAACGCCAGCGACGCATACATAATTTGTCGTCGAGACATAATTTTGACGCAGCAGAGCAACTTCATGATACTCGTTCACAACCGCCACAATAATGCTGGTGGTAAACATATCCCACAGTGGAGTCTTGCATTCTGTACAACATGGAATCCTACCCTCATCACCAATTTCTCTCAGTTCTGCTTTCCTGCCACAATATGGACAATATTGAAATCGCATAATACCTCTCCTTCTCAGTCTGTATGCTCTCCAAACATCTATTCTCTCTGAGCCTCTCTAAACAATTCATTCATCCGCTCTACAGAAATTCCCTTTTGCCGTGCATACCGCACAGTATCAGAAAATGCTTCTAAAGCATATTGCTCTGGATCATACTTAGTGATAATAATAAAAATTTGATACTTCTCGAATATTTTTGGGTGATGTTCTTTCATCTCTCTTTCAAATGTTTGGTAATCGCCCTCAAAAAGTGTTACCTCCTTGGAACCTATCTGACAAATCATGTCTTCAACTGCCTTTTTTTCCACCTCTGTAATTTCCGCCAAGGACATTCCAACCACAATATTTGGTTTCCATAAATGCCGTTTTCCACAAGCGCGCTCAAGCAACATTCTAAACATTTGTACCGCCGCGCGATAATCCGCTATCATTCCTTGCCGCAGCGGAGATACCACAACCACACCATTTTGCTGCTGTTTTGCAATCTGTTCTGCCTCTGTGCCAACTGCCAAAATTTTTCCATCTGATTCTTGATATGCAATCAGTGATTTCTCTTTGCGTACCAATCCCTGATTTTTCAAATAAATCTCAATATCCGCCGGTTCATATTTTGTATTTACCATCCGCCAATTCTCCTTTATTTTTCAGCGATTTAAAATATTACAAAATCCAGTTTCTCACAACGCTTTTAACAATACAGACTGACACATATCGTAATAAAAGATACTTGGTTCATAAGGTGCATAGAATATCCTTTTATTCTCCGCAAAACCTAAAGCTACAGAAGCCCTCCACCAAGGAAGTACAATGCGATGCATCTATCTGAATCATAAATTTTTCATCCATTTTATTTCTAAAACCTCTTGGAATCTTTTTCATAAATACCACTTTAGGAACTAGTACACCGTTTTTTAATTTCTCATATACCAAGCACTCGCTATTTGCATCATTGCCGCGTTGTCGTCAGTCAATGATGCCACCGCGTCAGCCAACGATGCCACCACATCGACTCCTTCCTCCGCCTTGCACTGATACAAAAATATCAAGCACTTTGTATACGAGGATTAAAAAAACGGTGTACTATTCAAAAGTTATTTCTTGACAGCTCCTTAGGAAATATGAAACATAGAAACTTTTCATATTTCCTATCACCCATTTACAAATATGTCAGTTATTTTATATGGTTCCTAAAATTTCACGCGCCACATAAACGCCGCTGGCGGAGGCATGAGAAAGCGAATGTGTCACGCCGCTACCATCGCCAATCACATACAGTCCTGGATGTCGTGTCTCAAGATTCTCATCAATATCCACCTCCATATTGTAAAACTTGACTTCAACACCATACAGTAATGTGTCATCGTTAGCTGTTCCAGGTGCAATTTTATCAAGTGCGTAAATCATCTCTATAATACCATCTAAAATTCGTTTAGGAAGTACTAAGCTTAAGTCACCAGGCGTCGCCGCAAGCGTTGGTGTCACCAATCCCTCTTCAATGCGCTTTGTGTTGCTGCGCCTGCCGCGCACCAAATCTCCAAAACGCTGTACAATAACACCGCCCCCTAGCATATTGGACAGTCTAGCAATACTCTCGCCATAACCATTGCTGTCCTTAAATGGCTCTGAAAAATGCTTTGCCACCAACAGCGCAAAATTTGTATTTTCTGTCTGTTTATCTGCACCCTCATAACTGTGCCCGTTGACTGTAACAATGCCATTTGTATTTTCATTGACCACAATCCCTTTGGGATTCATACAGAAAGTCCGCACTCTGTCCTCAAATTTCTCTGTGCGATAGACAATCTTACTCTCATACAATTCATCTGTAAGATGCGAAAAGATAACTGCTGGAAGTTCCACACGAACACCAATATCCACTCGATTGGACTTGGTGGGGATTGCAAGTTTAGAACATATGTTTTCCATCCACTTACTGCCGCTTCTTCCAACAGAAATAATACATTTGTCACACTCATAGCTATTGGCACCACAATTTACACGATATCCACGCTCAATCACTTCCACATCTGTGACAGGTGTGTCAAAATAAAAATCAATCTTGTCTTTCATCTCGGCATACAGATTTTCCAACACAATATAGTTGATATCTGTACCGAGATGTCGAACAGATGCATCTAGCAAATTAAGCTTATTCTGCAAGCAAAGCTTTTTCAGATGTGTGCCTGCTGTCGAATACATCTTAGTGCCCTTGCCGCCGTATTTCATATTAATCTGATCCACGTACTCCATTAGCTCAACTGCCTTCGCTTTGCCAATATACTCAAATAATGTTCCACCAAAATCATTTGTAATATTGTACTTTCCATCTGAAAACGCACCAGCACCGCCAAATCCACTCATAATAGAGCAACTCTTACACTTAATGCAGCTCTTAACCTTATCTCCATCAATCGGGCAGTGCCGGTTTTCAAGCGCATGACCCGCCTCAAACACTGCAATTTTAATATGATTGTTTCTATAAATCATCTCATATGCTGAAAAAATTCCGCCTGGGCCTGCCCCGATAATAATCACATCATAACGCATTCTAAAACACCCTCACTTTCGATATTCTGCTTTTTCTATCTCGCTTGCTGTCTACAGTATACCGGATATTTCGGTTTTTGTCATTAAAATCTATGTAAAAGTGTATCTATTGTATATTGAAAGGTTACTTTTCACGGATAGAATATCGCTCAATGAATAAGCTATGTGTTGGCAAGACTACTTTTTATAATCTTTGGTCTTGGTGCAGAACAATATGATAAATAATACCATTCTCGCTTTTCAGTGAAATGAAAATCTAAAAGCACAGAAAGATAAAAAAATACAGTATATCTGGGATTGCTACAAATTACCACACTCTAGTGCAACTAGTACATTGTTTCTTTGATAATCATATACTTTTTCCTTCTATTTTTTACCAAATTATGCAATAATACTTTAAACAAGAGTTGGTTCAAACTGGAGGGAATATTATGCGTGGTTTTCAAGCTGCTTCTTTTACTTTGTCTGATAAGACAGAAACAATATTAAAAAATTTCAGTATCAGCTATTCTATGCCATCCTGTATTGTGCTCCGGTCTAAAATTATATTGATGGCCACGGGGAAAAAACAATACCCAGATTGCAAAAGCGCTCGGCACAACCTATTCAACTGTCAGTCCATGACTGTTCGGACAGCAATGAAACTTTGTTCCATAAATTGTATTATTTTCACACATATATACATAGTCCGAATCCTGAGATATTTCCAAATCACCGCAATCTGGAATATAAGAAAAATTATCCCCTTCCGAAGATGCCGCAATGTTAATCTGACCGTATCTTTTCGCTTCCTCATATGCTTTCTTCGCCCAATATCCGGTCAAAATATAATTTGCTTTTCCATTCCGCATAAAATTCATTGGTATCATGGAAAATTGCAGGGAAGTTCCTCCTTGCAGGAACAAAACCATATAATCATCTGGAATATTCATAAGCGTGCGTAAATCCTGCTCTGTTTCATCAATAATGGACTGGAACAAAGAAGAACGGTGGCTGATTTCCATAACAGACATACCGCTTCCCTTATAATCCAACATTTCATCCGCTGCTTCCTGCAATACGGGTTCCGGCAAAACAGCCGGTCCCGCAGAAAAATTATATACATTTCTCATAGAAAACCTCCTAAACTTCTATCCTGTCAGTAACAATAATTTTACCGCTGCCCAAACTGTTTCCTCACAATTTTTATGATACGCTCCATATCCTCTTTTGTATTTTTAATATCACTTGGCAGGCAAAGCCCTCTGTTAAAAATATCTTCACTTACACTTATCCCATCTTCTACCTGAATAAAATCATATTCTTCAAACACAGGCTGCAAATGCATTGGTTTCCATATTGGTCTTGTTTCAATACCTTCCGCATCTAAAGCATCCATAACCTGCGTTGGTGTAACACTGCTGTCCGCTGAAATCGTCATGCAGGAAAGCCAGTTGTTGTCAACAGCCTCCCTGTTCAACGGATTCATTTCTATCTCTTCTATATCCGAAAAGGCTTCTTTATACGCTTTATAAATTTCGTGTTTCTTCTGTATATGCTCCTCGATATGCTGCATTTGACCGCATCCGATCCCGGCAACAACATTTGACATCCTATAATTATAACCAATCGTAGAATGCTGATAATGTCTGGCAGGATCACGAGCCTGTCTGGATAAAAACCGGGCTTTCTCTACGTCCTTTTCCTGCCGGGCAACAAGAATACCTCCACCTGAAGTTGTGATAATCTTGTTTCCGTTAAATGAGTAAATTCCATAATCCCCGAAAGTACCTGTCATTTTCCCTTTATATGTCGTACCTAACGATTCCGCCGCATCCTCAATCAAGGGAACATTATGTTCCTTACAAAGAGCGCATATTTCATCCATATTCGCTGATGTGCCGTACAAATGCACAGCCATGACCGCCTTCGGGTGGGGATATTTTTCAAACGCTTTCCTTAATGCCGCTGCATCCATATTCCAAGTGTCACGTTCTGAATCGATAAAAACAGGAGTTGCCTTCTCGTATCTTACCGGATTAACGCTTGCCGCAAAGGTCAGGGAGGGTACAAATACAATATCATTCTCCTTAACCCCTGCCAAGATAACCGAAAGATGCAGCGCCGCCGTTCCAGAAGAAAATGCTGCTGAGGAAGATGCACCCACATAAGCAGCCACTCTATTCTCAAATTCATCTACATTCGGTCCTAACGGCGAAATCCAGTTTGTTTCAAATGCTTTCTGAATATACTGCTGCTCCTCCGTATGCATGGTAGGAGTCGCTAAAAGAATTTTCTTCATCACTCTGCCCCCTCTACATAAAACATTTCCGGCACTTTGTATTCTGAACACATCTTTTCAAAATCATTGCGAACCTGTTCATATACTTCGCTGTGATAGTTTCTTGCCCCAGCAGGACACACTTTTATACAAGCCCCACAAGCAATACACAATTCGTTATTTGTCTTTCTAAAATCTCCCTCGCTAATTGCATTCTGTGGACAAATTCTTCTACATTCCCCGCAGGCGACACACTTATCATCGCCGTCCGGTTTAAACGGTACTCCTTCATAAGAGAACCCATCATATCCCTGTGTTCCCGGCAAGCTGATTTCTTTATAATTTTTTAAGCTACGAATGCTCAAAAGCTGACAACACTTTGCAGCAAACGCTTTCATCGCTGCTTTATCATTGTTGTCCGGGCGTCCTGTTGCCACGGACGGGAAAACGGAATGTTCCGCTATAAATGCTCCTGCCGCTATTATATAAAATCCCTGCTCTGTTAAAATATCTTTCATCTGTAACAAAGCATCATCATAATGCCGATTTCCATATACTGCGGCAATAATAGCCGGAGTATTGCTGCCTTTCAAATTCCTTGCCATTTTAGCACATGGCTGCGGAATAAATCCCCCATACACAGGCATACTGAACAGCAATACATCTTCGCCAGAAATTTCCAACAACTCATTGCACGGTTTCTCAAACCAGTTATATGGTTTCATTTGCAGATTTAACCCCTGACCTATACAGCCTGCACACATCTCTGTTGTACCCTTTGCGCTAAAATAAATATTATGCAATATCATCTCTCTACTCTCCTTTCAAAAATAAAAAAACTTCAATATCTTAATTTCACAGTCCTAAAAATGCCTGTTCCAGATCCGCTATAATATCCTCCACATTTTCCAATCCAACGGAAAGGCGAACCAATCCCTGCTCAATCCCCGCAGCAGCCAACTGTTCATCCGTCAACTGCCGATGCGTTTCACTTGCTGGGTGTAATACACAGGTTCGTATATCGGAAACATGAACTTCATTTGATGCAAGCTGTAACTTATTCATAAACTTTACCGCCGCTTCTTTTCCGCCTTTGATAACAAAAGAAATAACGCCGCTGCACCCGCTTAGATACTTCCTTGCTAATTCATAGTTTTCATCGCTCTCTAATCCCGGATAATTTACTTTTTCCACTTTTTCGGACTGCTCCAAATATTTCGCTACTGTCATAGCATTTTCACAATACTGCTTCATTCTGACAGCCAATGTTTCCAGACCAAGATTCAGTAAAAATGCGGAATGTGCGGCAGGATAAACACCAAAATCACGCATGAGCTGCATCCTTGCCTTTACAATATATGCCTTCTTTCCGTATGTTTCCGTATAAGAAATACCATGATAAGATTCATCCGGCTCCGTTAAATCCGGGAATTTTCCATTTGTCCAGTCAAAATTCCCGCTATCTACAATCACTCCTCCTACCTGTACTGCATGACCGTCCATATATTTTGATGTGGAATGAACGATTATATCTGCCCCAAATTCAAAGGGTTTACACAAGATAGGCGTTGCAAACGTATTATCTATAATCAAAGGAACACCATGTTTATGTGCAATAGCCACAAATCGTTCTATATCAAAAACTGTCAATGCAGGGTTCGCAATCGTTTCTCCGAATACCGCCTTTGTATTTGCTTGAAACGCTGCATCTATTTCTTCATCTGCTGCGTTTTTATCAATATAAATACACTCAATCCCCAACCGTCTAAGGGTATGTGAAAACAAATTGACAGAGCCTCCGTAAATTTCCATTGTGCTGATAAAGCTGTCCCCTGCATTGCAAATATTGAGCAGTGACAATAACACTGCCGCCTGACCTGAAGTCGTACACATCGCACCAATTCCGCTCTCCAGTTCTGCAATCTTATCTTCAACCGCCATAACTGTCGGATTCCCAAATCTGGAATAAATCAGTGATTTCATCGGATCATCAAACACGGCTGCAACTTCTTCCGTAGAATCATAAACATATGTGGTGCTTTGCACAATCGGCATAACTCTCGGTTCTGCGTTTTTAGGCTGATAACCTGCATGTAAACATTTCGTTTCGTCTTTCAAATCAATTCCTCCTAAATTTTTCTCTCTGTTTTTTGACATGAAACAGACTATTAAACATCATAATGAATTGGTATCTGAATATTGTTTTCTTTAAGTGCTTCATATAAAACAATAAAAAAGTCCTCAATATCCTCCTTTGTGATAGCTCCAAGCGCACAAAGCCGAAATGTGTTCTGCACCGATGTCTTTCCGGGATATATCGTAAATCCACGCTTATAGCAATAATCATGTACCTTTTCAAAACTCCAGTTTTCATCATCTGGGTATTTTACTGTAACGCCAAGACCTGCCTGTAATTCCCTCCTGATAATGTCCTTGAAGCCGAGTTTATCAAGTCCTGCGTGTATCGCCTCAAACACCTCTGAATGTCTTTTCCATTTTGATTCTTCGCCTTCCCTGAAATATTCATCAAGTGCCTGACGGGCAGCATAAATCGTCTGAACAGGCGGCGTAAAGTGCATTTGTCCCGTTGTTTCAAAAAAATGATACTGCATATACAGATTGCAGTAGTATGAGCGTTTTGGATAAGCTGCTGACTTCTTTATCAGTTCTGTATTTCCAATAACAAATGAAAGTCCGGTCATCGCCATAAGTCCTTTTTGTGCCGATGCCATGCAAAAATCAATATTATCTTTTTCAATGTCAATCGGTTTCATTGCATAGGTAGAAATTGTATCTACGATAAAAACAGCACCATATTTGTGTACGAGCAAACCAATCTCCCTTACTGGATTTAAAATACCTGTTCCGGTTTCGTTATGTGTTGTGTAAACAAGCGCTATGTCCTGATTTTCCTTTAATATCTGCTCCACCTGATTCAAATCTGGTATTTCATCTATCGGACAATCAAAATTAACAAACAGAAGATTATAATACTCACAGATTTCCACTGCCCTCATACTGTAAGTGCCATTGTTAATAATCAGTATCTTTTTTCCCTTCCGGCAAAAGGGAATTGATGCACACATCCATTGTAATTGTTCCGGAACCACAAAAAAGTACAGACGTGTATTTATTCAAATCGCCGTGAACAATCCGAACTAAATCTTCACGCATCTGTTTCATCATTGACACAAATTCCTTTTCACGAGGACAAATATCCGGTACAATCTGCGCCATTTTTACGGTATCTGTTGTTGTTGCGGGACCGGGATTTAAAAGAACATTTCTCTTTATCTGCATTTTATAATGCCCCTTTCGCTATTTCAACATGCTATACACACACTCTGATAACGTTAATGCAAGAATAATGTTAATTACCCTGTAATACTTTTGGTATGCTCTCTGTATCAGGACACCCATACCAATCCAAGTAAGCGTTGCAATCGTTCCAATCGTGGCTATGATAATCTCAAATAAGAGCAAAACCCATAAAGAGCCACTATATTCCGTGATATATCCTGTTAATGCAGTAATTCCGAATAAATAAATTTTCACATTGACAAACTGCAGCAAAAATCCTTTTAGAAATGATGCTGACTTTTCCACAGTGCTTGTAGTTGGTTTGCTTAACGCAATATGGACTGCCAGCCACAAAATATAAGCAGCACCTATGTATTTCATAATACCAAGCACATCTGGTAAAAAAGTGCTTACTCCAAACACGAAAATAGCACATATTACCTGCACAACATAATATCCTGCAAATATCCCCCAATAGAGCGGTCTCCCTTTTTTGTATCCATAGTTCGTTACCGTATTTAACGCCAGTATATTTCCCGGTCCCGGCGTAAAAGCATTGATAACAGAATAAATAAAAAAATTACCTAATACATAACCCGGCATTTTTATGCCTCCTTTCCGCTTCTATATCTTAACACGGAATGCCATGTAATAGGTAATATCTGTTTTATATGCTGTTACATAGGTTGAGCCTATGTTTCACTTATGTCTGGTATTGTTTCAAAGCCTCAACATAAATCTCCCCTAACTCTGATAGTTCTTTATCCTTGTTCAGTATGTATCCAATATGCATCACCTCATCTTCCTCCAAAGGAATCGAAACAATAGAATCCCCTTGCAGGTATTTAGGAAAAATACCACTTGAAATCGTATAACCATCCAACCCAATCATTAGATTTACAATAGCCGCACGGTCACTCACCTTAATACTTTTCTCGGCAGGTTCATTGCTGAAAAGCTCTTCCGAAAAATTGGAAGATTCATACGTTCCCTGCACAAAACTAAGACGGGGATATGGTTTCAGATCATCCAGCCTGACAGATTTGCATTTTGCCAACGGGTGGTCTTTGCCTATAAAAATATGGGGCGTTGCAATAAACAACTCAAAAAAATTCAGATTGTATTCTTCAAACAGCTTTCTCAGTACATTTTCATTGCTGTTACAAAGATACAGGATTCCTAAGTCACTGAACCTGTTTCGCACATCTTCCACAATCTGATGCGTCTGTGTTTCATTCAGGATAAACTCAAATCTTTCCTGCCCAAAATGTTGTATCAATTCCACAAACGCATTTGTTGTAAAGGTATAATGCTGTGTGGAAACACAAAATCTCTGTTTTGCGGGCTTTTTATCAATATATTTTGATTCAAGAAGTTCCATCTGCTGAACTACCTGCCTTGCATATCCTAAAAACTCCATTCCTTCCTTAGTCAATGCTACCCCCGCCCTGCATCGGCTGAAAATTGTGATTCCAGCTTCCTTTTCTACCTCTTTAATAGCACCAGAAAGACTCGGCTGAGAAATATATAATTCTTTTGCCGCCTCTGTAATAGAGCCTCTTTCCGCAACGATTATCATATATTTTAATTGCTGTAATGTCATACTTCCTCCAAACTAAGTAACCTGATAATATTTTGATTGTAAATCGCTTCACATTAGACAATATTATATCCAGCAAAAGCTAATCCCTTCAAAGCTCTGTCAAAATTTTCCTCTTTCACAAGAATATAATCTGTATTGAAAGTTGATACAGAAAAAATGCCAATATTATTATCAGCAAGAATACCAGATATTTCAGATAAAATTCCAATCAATGAAAAATTTAACACTCCTTGTATTCTGAAACCTTTCCACCCATCTTCTCTCTCAATTGTGTTTATAGGCGTGTCCTCCGTAATACATACTAGTATAATCCGCGCTAAATAACCTTATGTTTCGCTTGCCTATTTTCCTGATAGCACTACTCCCCAAGCCTCAGCGTAGCCACCGCTACGCCTGCGTTTGTGAAGCAGCACTCTCAGAAAAATATTCTGCGCCAAACATTAAGGTATTTAGCGTAGATTATACTAGGGAATATTCTTCATCTGTTTTTCCAATAAAATAAAACTCTTTATTCAAATCAATATCAAGTTCTGATGCAACTTTACAAACAGTCATAGTATAGTCCAATTTCTTAAGTTCCATAATCACCTCCAAACTGACAGTTATAAACGTCAAATTTATTATCTTTAAAGGCTTTTTTTCATCCAAATATGAGGGCAGCCTTCATCATCATCAATATCACTAAATTCAGTAAACCCTAAAGTCTGATAAAAAGCAGTTATCCTGCACTGGGCATGTAAAGCTAAACATTTTCCACCCCTTTTTTGAATATATTTTTCTGCTTCTTTGACAATAACAGAACCTATACTTTTACCACGATATTCTTTGATAACTGCAAGCCTGCCTAATATATATGTATTCATCACTGTATCCCAAAATATGCGGCATGTTGTAATAGGTATCTTATCCTCGTCAAATATTACAATATGTGTAGCTGTTTCATCTATATCATCAAATTCATTATGAAATCCTTGCTCATCTACAAATACTCTCTGTCTAACTTCTTTTGCATAATTGGGAATCCCCTCATAAATCACTGTTTCCATAATAAATTTATCCTCCTAAATATCGGTTTGCCACTATCAATAATATTGAAATTATAGCACGCACCCAACTGAATCACAATAATATATCTTACTCTTTTAACCTCTCCTCCTAATATATAAGT
>DEPD01000132.1 GCA_002358575.1 Lachnospiraceae bacterium UBA3401
ACCGTTGCGTCGTTAAAATTTCTAGACGATGCCACTGCATCGCCGTTAAAATTTTGCCTAGCACTGACACGAACCATCCAGTGCACAACTCTAATTTCTGTCTGGATGGAGCACTAGGAACTGTTAAGAAATGAACAGTTCCTTAGATAAAGGATTCATATTATGATTACAGAAAATAAAATTAGAAAAGTGATAACGATTCTGCTCTGTGTAGGAATTTTATCCCTTTCTATATGGCTTCTCCTCTCTCCAAAAAAGAATTTTTCAGAAAATGAAAATAGATATCTGACCAAGTTTCCAGTTCTATCCGCAAAAAATTTGCTTGATGGAACTTACACAGAATCATTGAGTGATTGGCTTGCAGATCACTTTCCACAGAGAGACTTTTTTGTGGGATTAAAGAGCCAGACAGAGATTCTAAGCGGCAGAAAAGAAATCGACCATATTTATGTTGCAAAAGAAGATTACTTAATTGAACAGTATGCACAGCCACAAAATACGCAGCGGATTATAGACACACTTACCCGCTTTTATGAGAAAGTATCTCAAGCGGAAGTAAATATAAATCTAATGCTAGTGCCAACAGCCGTGACTATCCACAAGGATTTGCTTCCGCAAAATGCCCCTGCGTCCAATCAGCTAGAAACTGCGCAGTCCATTTATACTGCCACAGAGATTCCTAAAATTGACTGTACAGACTGCCTTTTTACTGGCGTTTCGGAAGGTCAGCTCTACTACCGCACGGATCATCACTGGACCACACTTGGCGCCTACTATGGTTATCTCGCTTTTTGTGCAGCAAAAAATTTGCAGCCTGTGTCGCTCACTTCGCTGCAAAAACAGACAGTGACAGAAGACTTTGCTGGAACTCTATACTCCAAGGTAAATGATTACAACCACAAAAAAGATTCTATCACTGTGTACACCAACCCAGAGGACCATTTGACTGTCACGTACACCGATACCGGTGAAGTGTCGGACAGCCTCTACAATTTTGATTATTTGACGGAGAAGGATAAATATTCCCTTTTCCTAAATAACATTCATTCCCTGATTGAAATTGAGAATCAAACGTCGTCCTCCGAAGATGTGCTAATGCTTATCAAGGACAGCTACGCCAATTCCATAGTGCCCTTTCTCGCACACCACTATCGGAAAATCTATGTCTTTGACACGCGCTATTACAAAGATGGACCATCCTCATTTCTATCAGAACACAAAGAAATTAACGATATTTTACTATTATATAATATGAACACGCTCGATACTGACTCCGGCATTCGGGGGATTTATTGAGTAATAGACGCTTAACATTTTTGTATAAGGAGATTTTATGAACGAAAAAGCATTGCGTATACTAGAATACCCAAAAATTATCAGTCTGCTTATGGAAAAAGCAAGCTCCGAGCCTGGAAAAGAACTGTGCCAGAAGCTAACTCCAATGACAGACATTGCCCAGATAGAGGAAGCACAACAACAGACTGCCGACGCTTTTAACAGACTTGTAAAGGGCGGTAGAATCCATTTTAGCGGAAATAAGGACCTTCGTTTTAGTATCCGTTCTCTGGAAATTGGAAGTCCTCTCTCTGCCAGCGAGCTTATAAAAATCGCCGCTTCGCTTGCCTGTGCCACAAGAGCAAAAGCATTTGCGCGCTCAGAGCACGACGAGGAAACACAGGACAGCTTACAGACATTTTTTGCAGACTTAGAGCCGCTAACGCCGCTGCAAAATGAAATCAATCGTTGTATCCTCTCCGAAGAGGAAATTGCAGATGATGCAAGCTCGACACTCAAACATATCCGACGCAGCATCAATTTAACCAACGAAAAAATACACAGCCAACTGACAGGTATGGTAAACAGCAGTTATCGCACTTATCTGCAAGATGCTGTTATCACAATGCGAAACAATCGCTATTGTATTCCTGTCAAATCAGAGCATAAAGGAAATGTGCCGGGAATGATTCACGATCAGTCCTCCACTGGTTCCACGCTTTTTATCGAGCCAGCGGTTGTTGTCAATCTCAATAATCAGCTCAAAGAGCTTGCTCTGAAAGAAAAAGAAGAAATCGAGCATATTCTGGCAGAACTCAGCGCAAGTGCCGGTGAACACACAACGGAACTTGCAAACAATTTCCGTCTTTTGACACAGCTTGACTTTATCTTTGCCAGAGCCGGACTTGCCATTGACATGAATGCTTCCCGCCCACTGTTTAATCAGAACCGTTATATTCATATTCGCAAGGGGAGACACCCATTATTAGATAAAAAAACTGTTGTTCCTATTGATATTCATCTTGGAAAAGAGTTTGACCTTTTGGTGGTGACGGGTCCAAACACCGGTGGAAAAACAGTGTCGCTAAAAACAGTTGGACTTTTCACGCTAATGGGACAGGCAGGACTGCATATACCAGCACTTGACCGTTCCGAACTTGGCGTGTTTACTGAAGTATATGCCGATATTGGTGATGAGCAAAGCATTGAACAGAATCTATCTACTTTTTCTGCCCATATGACAAACACCATCTCCATCTTGAAAAATGCCAATGAAAATTCGCTTTGCATTTTTGATGAACTTGGCGCGGGTACCGACCCAGCAGAGGGTGCAGCACTCGCAATTGCAATCTTAAAGCACTTGCACGATAAAGGTATCCGTACAATGGCAACCACGCATTACAGCGAGCTGAAAGTGTTTGCGCTCACCACTCCGTATGTAGAAAATGCCTGCTGTGAATTTGATGTGGAAACCCTTCGCCCGACCTACAAACTTTTAATTGGTATTCCGGGAAAGAGCAATGCTTTTGCAATCTCTGCCAAACTTGGCCTTCCCGACGAGATTATTGTCTTAGCAAAGGAACACATTAGCGAGGAAGAAGAAAGTTTTGAAGACCTTCTAGCAAACTTAGAATCAAGCCGGCGTACAATTGAAAATGAACGCAACGAAATCCAACGTTACAAGGCAGAGATTGAATCACTAAAAAAGAAACTAGAACAAAAGCAAGAACACATCGACGCACAGAAAGATAAAATCCTGCGTACGGCAAATGAAGAGGCGCGCAAAATTCTTCAGGAGGCAAAAGATGTTGCTGATGAGGCTATCCGTGATTTTCAGAATATCCATGTCAACAAAACTTCCATACAAGATTTGGAAAAAACTCGCACAAAAGTGCGCGACAAGATTTCTGAGAAAAATGCAAAATTATCTGTTGTCTCGGAAAAACCTACCCACAAGATATTAAAACCCAACCAAATTAAGCCTGGCGATATGGTAAAAGTTGTATCTATGGGCTTAAAAGGAACTGTCTCTTCCAAACCAGACGCAAAAGGAGATCTTTTTGTGCAGTGTGGTATTATCCGATCAAAAGTAAATATTAAAGATCTGGTGTTAGTGAACGAGGATCTTCTTTCTGGCAATGCTGCCCACAAAAAAGGTTTTGGCAACAATCACAGTACACCGAAAACAGGCGGCGGAAATATTGGCATGTCCAAGGCTGCAACCATTTCTTCCGAGATTAATCTGCTGGGAATGACTGTCGATGAAGCACTCTCAGAACTTGACAAATATCTTGATGACGCCTATTTATCACACGCGCCAAGCGTGCGCATTGTTCATGGAAAAGGAACTGGTGCACTTCGCCAAGCCGTTCAAAAGCACTTAAAACGTATTTCTTACGTGAAATCCTACCATCTTGGCGAGTACGGCGAGGGAGATTCCGGGGTGACAATTGTAGAATTTAAATAAAATACAGACAAGAAAGGATTGAAAAAATGGCAAACAAACAAAAAATTTTGATTGTTGATGATGATGAAAATATAGCACAATTAATCTCATTGTATTTAACTAAGGAATGTTTTGAGACCAGAATTGTATATGATGGAGAATCCGCATTGCAGGAAATGAACAGCTTTTCACCGGATCTTATTCTGCTCGATCTGATGCTTCCAGGAATCGACGGCTATCAGGTATGTCGCGAGGTGCGCCAAAAATCGCAGATCCCGATTATTATGCTGTCTGCCAAAGGGGAAGTGTTTGACAAAGTGCTCGGCTTGGAGCTTGGCGCCGACGATTACTTGGAAAAACCTTTTGACACCAAAGAACTTGTCGCGCGCGTAAAGGCTGTTCTTCGCCGCTACAAAGCTGTTGTACCCGCAGAACCTATACCTGATGCCAAGCAGGTCACATATCCCAACCTTACTATCAATCTTACTAACTACTCTGTGATATACAATGGCAACACGGTAGAAATGCCACCCAAAGAACTCGAACTGTTGTACTTTCTTGCCGCGTCGCCAAATCATGTATATACAAGAGAACAACTTCTTGACCAAATCTGGGGATATGAATATATTGGGGATACACGCACTGTTGATGTGCATATCAAAAGGCTTCGCGAGAAAATTAAAGACCACGAATCCTGGCGCATCGCGACGATCTGGGGTGTCGGATATAAATTTGAAGTAAAAAACATATAATCTTGAACGCAGAAGGAATGATCCACCCTTGAAAAGAACACTCTATTTAAAATTTGTACTGGCATATATTATCTTTGCATTTTTTGGCTTTATCGTTGTTGCAACCTTTACCTCCAGCATGACACTGGAACATATGAAGCGTGAACGTGCGGATTCCCTGTATAAAGAAGCACTGTTAATCTCTGACTCCTACGCTGCTGATCTGTACAACAACGAGATTACGCTCGAATCCGTATGGCGCCAGATTGAAGCTATTGGCACGTTTCTCGATGCTTCCATCTGGATTGTAAATCCGTCAGGACTTATTGTGCTGGATTCGAGTTCCCCGTTAGAAATTGAAAATCCTACCACCATTCCAAATTTCAGCCCCACAATCACAGGAAATTCTTTCTATACGGTTGGAAATTTCTTTGGCATGTTTGAAAATGAAATGATCTCTGCATTTGCACCGATTACCGCCCAATATAAAGTGAAAGGTTATGTAGTTATCCACGCCTCTGTCGAAAAGCTGCAATACTCCTGCAACTCCCTTTTAAATATCTCCTACATCACGCTGGTTATTCTGTTTTTATTGTCGCTAATCATTCTGCTTTTTTTTACGGAAATGGTATATCTGCCGCTTCGCAAAATTACGCACGCGACAGAACAGTACGCGATTGGTAACTTTCGATATGAATTTCAATTGGACAGCGAAGACGAAATTGGATATCTTGCCGCCTCACTTGCATATATGGCAAGTGAAGTTGCAAAGAGTGAGGACAATCAAAAGCGGCTTGTCGCAAATATTTCTCATGATTTTCGCTCCCCGCTCACTTCAATGCGCGGGTATCTCGAAGCAATGTTAGACGGTACAATCCCACCCGAAATGCATGAGAAATATATTGGTGTTGTATTAAATGAGACAGATCGCCTGACAAAATTGACAAACTCCCTTCTCACACTCAACAATCTCAGCACCAAGGGCATGATACTTGACCGAAGCAATTTTGATATCAATCAAGTAATCAAAAACACTGCTGTGTCCTTTGAGGGAACCTGCCGCGAAAGGCTAATCTCCATTGAATTAGTTCTCACAGGAGATACCATGTATGTGAATGCAGATATGGTTAAAATTCAACAAGTGCTTTATAATCTATTGGACAACGCCATTAAATTTAGTCACAAAAATTCCTCGATTAAAATCGAGACAATAGAGAAATCAAACAAACTTTTGGTATCGGTAAAAGATAGCGGTATTGGCATTCCTAAAGACAGCATTCGTCTAATTTGGGATCGCTTCTACAAGACTGACCTCTCTCGTGGCAAGGACAAAAAAGGGACTGGTCTAGGACTATCCATCACCAAAGAAATTATTCAATCTCACAGTGAAAATATCAATGTCATTAGCACAGAAGGCGTTGGAACAGAGTTTATCTTCACCCTAGAAAAAGCGGATGAAAAAAAATAGAGTAGGAAAGGCTTTCCCTACAAGACTGTCGCGTTCTGTATGAATAAAAGACTGGAGCAAATCTGTTACTATCATACAGGTTTGCTCCAGTCTTTTATGGGTATTTACGTTTTACTGTTTACAAAGCGCTGACAGAATTCCTTCTATCAGCGCCTTTCATTTTATGTTTTGCCAGTTGTTGATATGCTTCAGATGTTATACACGACTTAAATGCAATCATTATATAACATCTAAAACATTCGTATTATTATTCGTTCGTATTATTAGACTCATCAGAACCATCTGAGTTATCTCCACCTTCTTCTGGATTCTCTGGCTCTGTTGGTTCGGTTGAAGTTTCTGTAGCTGTATAAGTAACCTCCAATGTTGCAGATGCTTCTTGATACTTATCTGTATTCCACAACTTAAGTGTAACCTCTGCATTTTCTTTCAATTCAACTTCATCTGTAGCAATGTTCCAATCTGTATAGGTCTTTCCGCCTACTGTCAACTCAAATTCGCAGTTTGCATAATTTTCAGATGGTACCATATTAAAGGTATACGTTCCTTTTGAATTATTTGTAAAAGTTATTATCTTTATTGTATGTTCTTTTGATACAGCTACAATTGTATTCTTGGTAGGCAACTCTGCGGATGCCAAATCATCGGTTATCTTATATCCATACAGAGATATTGAACGACTTTCCCCATCATCTGCGTTAAAGATAAATTTAATTATGTCACTCTCTGCCAAATCTAGAGTATACTGGAAGCCAGTACCATATACGCTTTCGTCTAACGTTAGTTCTGTATCATTCTTATATATCGTTGCAACAACATTGTCTGTGCTATAAAATACATATTTGCCAGCCTCACTAACTGCTGGATATATCACTGTAGCACTGCCGTTTTGTGGTATATATAACGATTTAGAACTATCTAATGTAGTCTCATACTCGAACTCTTCCACTGAACAGTATACATCTGTACTAAATTCTTTGTATGCATCTCTCCAAACAATAAGTTTTATTGCATTAAAGTTTTCAGAATCAACTGCATACTCTAATTCATTATTGCCTTCCGCAACTGGTTCTGTATCAGAACCCAAGTACAATGCTAGATGAAGGTCATCATAACTATCTTGAACACTAAACTTTAATTTTATACCTGATTCATTATAATTATAACTTTGGTAATTATATAAAATCTCTGTCTGCTGATAATTACTATTTGCATGAACAGAAATTGATTGATTCATACTAGAATAATGTAACGTTTGAGAGTTTGTGTATGAATTCAGTGCTCCCTGTTGAACAGTAACATCATATGTCCCTGAACTATGATAATTATACCAAGTCCTAAGCCATACTGTTGTACCTTCACTAAGCCCTACTTTTATGCTATTATTACCATAAGGATACTCTTTTGTACCTAATACTTCTTTTGTATCATAATCATACAGTTTCATACATGCACTAGAATCAATTAAAAATTCATACCAGCCTGATTCTGCTATGGTAAACAAAAACCATTCTTCTTGGTTCGCTTCCAAAGTAATACTTGGATTAAACAGAGTATCTGGGCTAATAATTTCTTCTGTTTGGTCATGGAGCATATAGACATATAGACAACTATCATAGTAATCATTACTCAACTTCGTTACTGTGATTTCCGCCTGTTCCCCTGCAACAAGATCTTTACTAATACAGAAGTTATTATCTTCACCATTACTATAAACATCTGTTGACCTATTGCTGCTAGATATCTCTCCTTTTAGTGTCGATAAACCCGTAGAATAGAATATATAAGTTCCGTTTTGTGGTGCAGCAAATGTAAATGTCTCACTTTCACCAGAGTTTAATTTTACATCATAGCTACTACCTACAGATATAGGCCTTGTCTCTTTGGTTGCAGTAAATGTAACACTTGTCCCATCAGATAGTGCTTCTATATAGAGATAGTATGGCATACCTGCTCTTTGAGCGACTATCTGTTCACAATTATATCCACTACTTTCTAACATATCATCAAGAGTCTTTCCAGATAAGTATCTCACGCTATAATTTGCATTGGCAGTAATTCGATAACTTCCGCTGCTTGTAGGATACCACTCAATCAGTTGAGCCTCACCTGCATTAAGGAAAAGATTTGAAGATGTTTCTCCCTCAATATACCTCGATTGTAAGCTTTCAATAGATACTGTTACTTCTGTATTATCTTCACGTGCACTGATTAAGAGATTTCTCTCATCTCCAAAATTCATTTCTACAGGCCATAGCCTGCTAGAGCTGCTATTAGAATCCAAACTCCAGTCTAAGTCATTCTTGCAATACTTATAAGCTACTGTATTATTGGCAACAAACTTAATCCTATAATAGCCATAATTTTGAGCAGTATAGTTTACCAATACAGACTCACCTTTCTGCAAGGTTAATTCTAATGGCTTATCCAATGTCACGGACTGTTCCGATACTTTAGTACAAGTCACTGTACAGTCATACGAAGATGTATCGATTCTAATATACTTTACTGCACCTTTCTCTAGCTGTAATGTACTTGTATAAGACCAATTATAAGCATCATTAAGTTTATCGTTCACGGACACTCTCGCATCATTGTTTGTAATGATATTATATGTGCCCTTCTCAATTGCTGTCAAAACATAATATGCATAGTTGTTCTCATCTCCTGTTACAATATCCTCTTTGCCAACAACAAGTTCTTTTACATCTTTTTCTTTTGTAATGGTAATCTTCTCTGTAGCAACGGAACTACCATTATTTTGAATCTTAAAGTATAAAGAATCTCCTTTGCCTAATCCACGAGTATAGGAATTACCATCTGTCATATAACGGTCATAACTACCATCTGCATTTGTATATGCATATACAGTGCAATCTCCTGTTACTGCAAACTTATAGAATCCTGCTGTCTCTGCGGTAAAGTATGCCCACTTGTCACCAGTTGCTGCAATATCTTTCACGTTCTCAGCTACTTTGAGCATTTCCATCTTTGTATCAACAGATGACTTGATGCTTACCGCAACCTTACCAGAATCGTTTGCTGCACTGGCATCAGGAATTAATTTCAGGTAAATGATTTTTCCATTATCTACACTATAGGACTGACCATTTGATAATGTACTTGTATACTTATCTTTCATCAAATCTTCATATACATAAGTATCATATACATTTGTCATCTCAAACTTATATTTTGCTGTCTCAGATGCTTTGAAGGAAACCCACAATGTTTCACTTGGCGCAAGTTCTTTCTTGACTTCCTTTGATGCTTCCAAAACTACAGGTACAACTTTGCTAACAGTAATCTTATAGTCTGTCTTTGGTACTACATTTGTAGATACTGCAAATACAATCTCCTCGCCAGCTTCCATTGGTCTATCTGTATTAAAAGACAAAGAGTCCTTGATGCTCATATCATCTACACTATCATATATCTGTGCGGACACTGTTTGCTCTGTACAGGTAAATAGATATCTGCCATCTTCAGGAGCAGTATATGAAATATAGGTCTTTTCGTCTGAAACAAGCCCAGCTACTTTCACTGTATATTCCTTATCCAGTTTATTCACTGTTGCTTTTTTCACACTAAAGGTCACATCTGCTGCTGGTTTTGCTCCATAGTACATTGCGTAATAATACGTTACGCCTTTTTCCATAGTTACTTCTTGCATCTGACGATAATATCTGTCAAATCCGCCTGATAGATCGTTGTCATAATCCGCATAAAGAATTGCTTTTGCATCAGATGCTTTCACAATATACTTGCCATCTTCTGGAGCTGTGTACGAATACCACTTCATATATCCTGCTGGAGTTTCTGAAGCCTTCATTGTGGCTGTTCCAGTTGCTGTAATATCTGCCGCACTGACTTTTTCTGCCTTAACTTTAAAACTTACGCTTGCTTCCGAGGTAACATTGATTTTAAATGTTATCTTCTTATTGATAGAGGATACAAAAGTATAATAATTCTCTTCATTGCCATATTGATTCTCATAATCACCGCCAACATAAGTTATTGTCGAAGAAACATCATCCTTTAATCCCTCTAAAGAAATCGCATATCTTCCATTCTCTGGCACTTTAAAGCTAACATACAGATCCTCTCCAGTTTTTAGCTTTCCATCTACAGATTTTGTAAGGGTCAACTCTTTCACATCTCTTACTGTAGATGTCACTTTGTAACCAAACTTTGCTTCGTTAGCCTTGATCGCCAATGTATATGTATCATTTTCTCCTAACGTAACTGTTACTGGGAAGTACTCTGTTTCAAAAGAATCATTATTTCTTACACTCTTTGCAGTATAAGCTCCTGTTGCGTCACTGAGGTTAATTGTATAAGTACCTTCACCTTTGATGTCGTACCACTCATAACTGCCCTCTGCAAGGTCCTTCTTTTCAATTGTAATTGGAGTACCAACCTTTGCTGTCAAGCTTGTTGGTTTAATTGCTTTTACGGTTGTAGTCACATCTGCATCTGCACCATTAACCTTCACTCGAATGTAGATGGTTTCATTTGCTTTCACTAATACTGCCTGCTCTGGATTATACTCGCCTTCAATCTTCTTTTCTCCATTTGCATCCGCAAAATACGTCATATTTGCTGACGCCACCTGGCCTTCTGCTGCCTTAGCAGTAGTATTAAAGCTATATCTACCTGCTGTTTCTGCTGTAAAGCTATACCATTTAAAACTGCCATCTGTCAATTTAACAGTATCACTTGGTTTGTCTTTTAAATTTAATGCTGTAGTCTTAATTGGCTCAATTGTTAATTTTACAGTTTTTTCTGCCTCTGTACGATTTTCCACCTTATAGTATACTGTCTCACCTGCATCCAATGAAACTTCACTAGCAATACCAATTGAAATCATGTTTGATATAGAAGTTCCCTTGGATATGGTACATGATTTTGCATCATTACCTGTAAGATTGGCACTATATCTTGCCTTTACAGGTGCTGTATATACAAACCATATCTCTGAGTTTGGCTTAATCTTAAATTCTGTTGGCGGAACTTTACCCGGCTGAACTGGAACTGCCTCAATGCTATAGGTAACTTCTCCTCCTGTTACTGACAACTTCAGATAAAAGCTTTCGCCGGCTTTGCAGCCTTCATAGAAATTATCTTGTTCAATATTAGAACCATTTCCATTCAACTGTTGGCACTTTTCAACTGAAACATTACCTTTGCCTGCTTGTGTCTGTGTTGTTTTTTGATAGAAGTAATAAATTGTATCTTCTGTTGCCTTAAACTGAAGCCACTTTTCTGAATCAGCAGCAAGCTTTCCTGACCATGTATCTGTAAATGGCGTTGCTTCTACTCTGGAAACAATAATCTTGGCGTTGTCTTGCTTATTCTCAGTGTCGTCTGTGAACACTTGAAGATAGATAATATCACCTTTCTTTAATCCATGATAAGATAAATTGTTGCTAAATGAAGCGATATTAAATTCTTTCCCTTTATAGCTGTTCACTGTTGCATTTGGAGTGATTGGATTTTCTCCGGTCCTTGGGGTAACTACCGCCTTAAAGCGATAATCACCATCCTTATCTACGGTAAACTTAAAGTAACTCTTATCACTGCTCAATGAAGTAGCATTTTCGCCAAAATTAATACCCTTTACACTGATTTTGGTTGTTTTAATCGTTACTGTTGTCTTATCGCTTGGTGATTCTACATATACATATACAATCTTGTCTTTATCAAACTTTCCTTCATAGTAGTCCTTCATCTCATACTGTTTAGGATTATCTGTATTGTCTGTATAGTATACACTAAGATTAGGAACCGCTGCCTTTGCTGCTGTATCTTCTACAGTACCTGTTGTCTTAAAGCGATAAAAACCATCTTCTGGTATAATGTACTGTACAAATTTTCCTTCGCCTGCTTTTTCAAGCGATACTGATTTACTTGTCTCCTTGGTAACATCAATTACGCCGCGCTCTGCATCTGGTGTGATAGTCAAATCTGTCTTAACAGCCGTCAATGACTTATTTTCAACCCCAATATAAACCTTATCGCCTTTATTTAAAGTTTTCTTGGAAGTTGTTGTACCATTTCCTGATGTAATTTTGTCATAAAGTTTCAATGTTACTGCATTATTGGTACTTGTCAATCCAAATTCATAACTCATATCATATGGTGCTTCAAATACATACCAATTAGTTGTCTTTCCTTCAATGTTCTGGTCTTTGGTTGCACCTTCGTTAACCTTTACAATTGGAGTTCTCATGGATACTGTATAAGTACCTTTAGACAGGGAAACTACTTTTGTTTGACCTGCTTTCAGACCCTCTTGATAAACTATTGCATCATTGCTGTTCTTAATTATATAGTAGTTATCTTCTGGCGCTGTAAATGCAATGCTACCCTTCTTCTCCAGATTGTACTTGCCAACTCCAGACCAAGTCTCATAAAGAATACCTGATGCCGTAAGGATTACTGAAAATGCCTTACCACTTCCAGATGTTGGTACTACTTTCAAATAGCAAGTCTCACCTTTTTGCAACGCAACATCTTCTAAAGCTCTCTGCAATGTTCCTTTTACATCACAACGCATTAAGCTACAATTAGAATTACTCAATGTAAAATTATAAGAACCATATTCTGGAGCTACAAATTTTACAATCTTTCCTTCGCCTGCTGCAAGCACTGCCTTTACTGGATTATCCAATGTAAGGATTTCAATATCACCATACTCAATACTTTCATCCAGATTGCTACCATTATCTGGCTCATATTCGCCAAAGAAATAGCTTGCCTCACCAGTTGCGTTGACAAACACAGTCCATCTAGCAATTAGTTTCTTTGTAACTTTAGATGTCAGCTCAATCTTTGTGACACCTTTCTTCAATGTCTTTAATGTTGCAGTATAGCTTCCAGCATTTGCCTTAACTGTTGCAACTTTTGTGTTTGTACTCTTCCAAGTCAGTGTATCACTAAGTCTATTCTTTGCTTCGACGTTCTGCGGAACTGCTACTAAGGTATATGTATTATTGGAAGTCAATGCCTTATACTCATTCAATGGTGCTTCTTCGTTATTATTTACTAGAATGCTAATACCACCATCACTATTTTTGTAAGAGCTGTCCGCTTCTTTACTAAATGGGAAGAAATTTTGTTCTTCTCCATATTCATGTCCCAACTCATATCCATATTCCGCCTGATATGCTGCTGGTATATCTGTTGTCTTAAAGTTCTTAGTCACAGCTTTCGATACTGCTTCTTTCTTTAAGTATGTTGCTGTTACGGATACAGTATAAGAAGATTTGCGCACTAACGGCTTATCAAATCCTATATAAGTTGTAAAAGTATCTGTCTTTTTCTTAAAATCAGATACATGGTCCAAATCATTATAATTGTAATATTTGTCACTTACAATATTTTTCGCTGCATCAATAATCTGAATCCTAAAATACAACTGATTGATATAAGTATCTGGATCTGGATCATCCTCATATTCATATGCATTCATACGAGGATATGTAAAGGAAACAGTCGCATATTTATCGACAGCCTCTGTTACCTTCAAATTCTTTACTGGTGAGATATCTGTAGAGTTTATTGTTAAATAAACTACATTGCTATCATTCTCTGAACTCACATTCCGATCAGTTATTTGAAGTTGTGTAGATTTCTTTGCTTCCTTTGCTGTAATATAATGGCCATATTCTGTAGACGAAATGCTAAAAGCATCATTGTCACCAGTCTCTAACCATCCGATTTCAATGTTTGGTGTGTAATTTGTAAGTTTCTGCTTTCCAGCAAAATAAGTTATATAATCTTCAATCCTTATCAATTCACCAACTCTGACTTTTACACTCTTAGGAACGGTCATCTTAGTTGCATCTGCAGTAACATACAATGTTCCATATCCATATTTGTCTGTTACTGCATCATATACTACAATGTCCACCCAACCTTTACCAGTAAGTGTCACATTGCCTTTCTTATCAATTTTGGCAACACTAGATGGTGCATAATAACGATTTCCTATTTTTACTGTATACGAATCTACTGCCTTATCTTCATAATAGTCCTCATAATTATATGTTACAATATAGCTAAGTTTTGGTTGTGCATAATGCTCTAATTTTTCTTTTGCAATTGGGAGTTTATACTCAATTTCATCGTTTTCATTTGCATTAAGATCCGCTGCTTGTTCCAAAAACGTACCTACTGTGATAGATGGTATTTTCTTTTCCGAAACATCTGCAGTATATGCATAGCCACCTATATTACTTACATATTTATAATGTTCCTCATCAAACCGAACTGCTAACGCTTGTACTTGTGATGCAGTTGTTTTAAAGCTCTTTACAGCACCCTTTGCAGATACAGCTACACTGCTGCCATCGGCAAGTGTTCTAATACCGCTTACATTTCTTACATAAACTGTATACTGGGAACCTGCTTTCAATCCTGAAATAGGAACACGCGATGTCTTTGATTTTGCATCATAACTCTCTGTTGCAGTATAGATAGGTGCTGTCGCAAAGCCTGCACTCTTCCAATCACCATTTTTCAGCTTCTCAATTGCTGTTATAAAGGCATCTTCTTTTGCGTTTAGATCTTTTAACACATAGATTTCTCTGCGATATCCATCTGGAAGTTTTGGATAGGTAACAACTGCAGAAATATCCAATGCGGTAACAGTCTTAATCTTTGGTGCAGTTACATCTACTACGCTAATCTTAACTGTTGCTGCTTTTGCTCCTTCAATTGGTTGTTTAACGCCTTCCTCATCTTCATAACATGGAATTACCTTTACTGTTGCAGCGCCAACGCTAAGTGCAACTACTGCTCCTGTATCTTCTGTTATACTTAAAACATCTGTATTATCTACTTCATATTTCAAACAAATAATATCATCTAGTTTTTTCTTTGTAACTTTTACATCAAGCTGTTGCTTCTCACCGATGACCATCTTCTTTAATGGAGCATTAAATGTCAATGACTTTGGTGCTACTGCTTTTCTAAGGTTCGCCTCCAATACAGCCCCATTAAAATCTACTGTAAATTCTTCCAGATATCCATCTGACCAACGTACTTTAAAGGAAGGATTTTTATTCTCCTCACCCTCTGTACGAAATGCCACTACAATCTTTCCAGAACGCTTTGCTTGTTCTTCTGTTGTAAATAGATATCCGCCATATTTCTTTACTTCACGTTCTATTTCGTTCTTAAATATAGGATTAAATGCATTTGTCATGGAAGGATAATAACTTTCATTATTTCCATATTGATAAAACTCTTTTGGAGCCTTAATCTGGAATATAAATAAGTTGCCAACAATATCCTTACCATCTGCATCTTTTAACCCAGCGTTATTATGAACATAAGGAATCCCTTCTCTTGGCACAATTGTATGTATAACTTCTTTTGTGCCTTCAGCAACCTCTGTATAATCTTTAAGAGATGTTTCTGACACTTCCCCATAAGATGTTTTAGATACACTCGCCTTGCCTCTTACTGGAATAAATGTTGCCTTTGTATTTGTAACCTTATAATTTCTATTATAAGGATCACGCAAAGTTACGTTTGAAACTACATAATAGTCTATATCTGATTTCAGTACACTGTCTGGGACAACTGAACCATCTGTTTTCTTTACTGAGAAATCATAGGATTCAATTGCTGGATATCCAAAAAGTTCTTCTCCATCATAATAATATATATTAGGAGTAAATATAGCTTTGTCAGATATTGTCTCTGAATCAAGAATACCACTTATATTCAGTACAGGAATATTGATTGTGTCATCATCCTCATCTTTTACCGAGATCTGCTGAATAATTTTATCAAACCTTGTGCTGTTTTGTCCAGCTTCAATCGTACTGTTCAGTACTGGACTGATTGAGATTGCACGTTTTGTAATCTCGAAAGCATTTGATGCTCCTACTTGGGTCATTTCAAGTGGTGCATAGACAGCATTTCCATCAAAAGAAGCATATAATGTATACTTGCCGCCATTTATTGCTTTCTCAATGTTAACATATTCCCCAATTGTTTCATCAAACAGCTGGAACTCCACTGTTACATCGGATACTAATTCACCAGTATTCTGATTATATACAGTAACTGCCTCTGTTGGAATTGTAAATGGTATCCCATCATATTCCTTTATTGCACCAATCGCTGCTTCATCTGCTTTGAGTTCCAGAGGTACTGTGCCCATCTTTTCTACCGTCACATCAACATAATTGCTAAGGTAGTAATTCCAAGATGTACCATCTTCTGTTTCAATGATATCGTAACTCTGATAATTATTCTGGCAGAAATCCTCTATAGGATAAGGCATATACTGAATATCTACACCAAATCCAATCCTATAATGACTGCCTTCAATAAATGTATCTGGGTCTACAACTTCTTTCCATTCTCCAGTAATGTTGTCCTGCCGCTCAATAACTGGCACTAAAACATACTCTCCATCATACTCCCAAAGGCTAAGCATATTATCTGGAACAAGATCATCCAACTTATTGCCATTAACCTTATTACTATTAGACTTCTTAATTTCTGTTGTTATAGATTCTGCAAGTTTCTCTGCATAATCCAAAATAGAAGTTCCACTGTATACTGTAACTTTATTCCCTTCTGTACCTGTTGAGACTTCTGCCGCAATCTTCTGACGTTCAATCTCATAGATAATCTCTACATCTTCAGCAGATTTCTCATGATTTGGGTCTTTGTAAGAGATTACAAGCATATAGGTACCAGCTTCTACTGGTGCAACATAATACAGAGCTTCTTTCTCTGAATTTGTATAATTAAATGTAAACCTCTCATCACCCCGTTCATATGTTACCGCTGTTACATTACCGGATTCATCTTTCTGCTCCTTTTTGTGAGCTTCAAACCATTGATAAGATAATCCTTCTTCGTTTCCACCTACTGATGCCATCTTATAGTCTGCTCTGCTTTCATATATAGGTGTACCATCAAAAGTTTTTTTGAAATATTTGTCAGCAATCCCATATTTTGAGATATCAATCTCTACATTTGCTTTGGTTATTGTGAGTTCAACTGCATATTTTTCTAATGTTTCCTTTGTGTCATCTACCTTAAAATTCGGTACAGCACTGTTTGTTGCATTGTTAATGTCAACCTCAGAACTTACACGATTTCCATTGTATACAGCCTTCTTGCCTGTGAATACCACTCTATATTTTGCAAGTTCACCGCCGCCAATGAGTTTCTCGTCTTCATTTACCGTTTCATAAGAACTCCATGTTACCTTTCCATCTTTATCTGTCTCTGGCTTAGAAACCTGAAGTTCAAATACAGGTTCATAATACTGTGTCTTATTTTCATTATTATAAGATACGCCCCAGCCTGTCTTCTTATCAAACTCGGTCTCTGTTAACGTCGTATCCCCAACAGTTTTGATAAGATCATATTTCACATCCTGAAGAATGTCATCCCGTGTTTTTCCATCTGTATATTCTGTTATTCCATCTTTTGTTTTTTCAAATTTGGGTTTAACATAGATAGACACTGGATTGATTATGACACGAATACTTGTCTTATCCTTTTCGTTCTTTAACTTATTATCGCATCCTTTATATCTTCCTGTCGCATCTACATAAGTCAAAAGCACATAGTATGTACCTGCGTCTGATGGAGCCGCGCCTTCTGAAAGTTCAATTTCATTTCCGTCTGCGTCAAGCCATGTTGCAGTGATACCATCCGCAGGAACTTCAACTTCTGTTTCTTTTCCATCAACAGTAGTCATTATTTTTACTGTATAGTCTGTTCCTGCTACAGGCAGCTTAATCTCATCTCCATAGGTGTATACAAGATTTTTGGGAAGTGTAACCTCCATTGTTGTTGTAATATCACCTTGAAGAACAATATCGCGTACCCCAATATCCTTTACAGTATAGTTTGAATCTGTCAATTCTACGCTAATAGAATAACTATAGTCCTTGTCCTTTTCAAACTTTGTTTCCAAGTCTGTAATCTCGGTTCCTGATATGGAATCCTTTACAGTCACCTTAATGTCCTTAACATAAGTTTCTTTGTTAAGTTCTTCGTTTTCGCTGTTACGAAGCTGATAGTTCTCTTTAAGGTTTGCTACAAAATCAGCAATCTTAGAACCAATCTCTGGCATCTCTAGATCTTCAAGATTTACTGTCAATTCTGCCTGCTTAATCTCAAAATTAATAGATACATTCTCCGCTGCATTGCAAAGTCCGTCAATTGCTTCAAGAGAAATCTCCAAACGGTATGTTCCTGCATCTGTAGGAGTATCCCCCTTCAACTCTGCAAGTATCTCGCCTGTTACCTTACTCCACTTGAAAGCCAGTTTCTCATTCAAATGCTCATTTGTCTTACCGTCAATTTTAACAGAGATAACGTCCTGACTGCCTTTCAATACATCATTCACAAGACTGTCAAACAGTTTTCCCTCTGGCACATATGTTCCTGATACAACACCGTCATTATAGTTCAAATTATTTAAACTATCTTCTAGTGCATTTGTATCAATAATAATCTGTGCTGCGGTGAGTTCTTTCTGTTCCGCATCAAGTTCTTCTGTCGTTGTGCTTTCCTCAGCCACTTCTGTGGTCTCAGGAACGGTTGCATCCTGGCTTGGCTCCTCAGTGGATACTGGTGTTTCATTATCCTCTTTGGTCTCCTCAGTAGATGCTGGTGTCTCGCTATCTTCTTCGGTTTTCTCAGTGGATGCTGGTGTTTCGCTATCCTCTTTGGTCTCCTCAGTAGATGCTACCACTTGGTCATCTTCCTTGGTCTCCTCAGTGGACGCTGGTGTCTCGGTGTCCTCTGTGGGTTCCGCTTCAGATGGCTCTGCTTCGCTGTCGTCCTGCTCGCTTGCAGGCTCCGCAGCTTCCGTGGCAGTCTGTTCATCTGTAGTATCTTCCACAGTTTCCTCGACTGCCACTGCATCCTCTGCCGCCATTGCTGTCGCTGGCATTGACTGGAATATCATTGCCACGCTCAGTATGATCGGGAGTGCGCGCTTGGAAAAAGCGTGTTTAAACAGTTTTCGTTTAAACATTTTCATAACCTCCTTTTTGGTTGGGTGAGTGGACAAAATTGCCACTCGTTCACTGTATCTTTTAGCGCTCCTGGTGAAAAAGCGCTAGTCGTACAAGGTAATTATACTAAACATTTCACTTTTTTGTAACCCTTTTTTAACATTATATTTATTACTATTTAAACAAATATTGATGCAAATTGCTGGAAAATCTTGTCTTATTTGTCGGTATATTCCATAGTTTTCATCATATTGCACACATATCGCTTTTCTTTTTATTCAGTTTTCCTAAACAGTAATCGAACAGGAAGAAAAGTTTTTCGTGCGTAAAAAAAGTACTTATATATTTTCATAAGCACTTTTTTCTAAAATTTTTATTTCATTATTTTGTTTTATTCAATCCGATAATAAACATACCGCGTCCCGCTATAATTGCCAACACCTGTAATGGTAAGGCAAGCAAGCCCCCGCTTGTCTGCATTGATATAAGAGCAAGTGTAGTCTCTCCCCGCTCGCAAGACAGCGCCGTTGTCCTTATCTTTAATTTCTTTTAGCTCAAGACGTACTGGTGTTCCATTATTATAACTTAACTGTTTTGTCCCTGTTGTAATGACAAAGGAAGTCGCGGATTTTGGAGTGATAGTAAAGGTCAGGCGCGTGCTGCCCTGCAAATAACCCGTTCCAGTAAGCGTTACAACCGCATTCCCTGTGTTGATATTTTTGCTGTAATCTACTGTGTAAGGAAGTGGATACCACTCCTCTGTGTCTTTTATCGGGGCAAACTGTCTTAATTCTGCGTCAGTTAACGTGAGCGCCTCCCCAGTATACTGTTTCACGATTGTCTGCGCTGCTTCAAAGTCAACTGCCTGCTGCATGGTTGCCTTTGTAATGTTGAATTTCACGGTTGCGCTTCCTTTATAAATGCCATCTGATTTTGCCTTGTAGGTCACAACCGCTTTTCCGGGTTTGTTGTTATTTTTGATAGTAATATCATACTGATCTGCTGTAATTTCCTGTCCTTCCAAATCTAAAATCCGATATTCATCCACTGTGATGGGCTTTTTTAAATAGGGTTGATCTGGTATTACAGGAAGCTGTAACTTTTTGAGTTCCCGCTTGACAACACTATACTTTTTCGTCTTGCTTCCAGTGTAATTGCTGTTTGGTTTTGCTGCTACTGTACAAGTGGCTTTTGACGACACTTGTGTGTTATTTTCAGTGGTTATCTCACAATCTTCTGTAGAAACTACAAGTTTTCCTGCCTTTATCGTAATCTTCTCCGGCAATACTGGCTGTCCTGTATAATATGCGTTAGACAGCGTAATTGCAGACAATGCTGCGGGCTTTATCTTAAAATATCGAATTGTTGCATCTTCATCTATTACATAGTTATCAGACACTTGTATTTTCACAAAAGCTCTTGCTGCCACGCTGCCGTCGCTTTCATAGGACACATTAATATTATTTCCATACTCATATGTATAATCTCTGCCCACTCCTGCCTTTAACACCTTTTTGCCATCAAGCACTTTTATTGCTGGCCGAAGTTCCTTTTGTGTATAGGTCTGGTCTTTGATTGGCTGTATTGCGGTGCTATCCAGCTTTTTCTTTTGAATTGGAAAATTCAAACTGCGTGAGCCAGCATAACTTCCCTTCCCAGTGATTATCACCTTCGCTTCTCCTGCATTAATATTGTTGGCATAAACAATTGTGTAGTTAGAAGCGGCAATTATCTTTCCATCTGTGTCCGTAACTGTCAGCTTTGGTTTTTGTGCCTTGCCATTATAAATCAATGTATTGTTTTCTTCTGTAAATCGAATCTGCAGGCTGTTAATATCCCTTTTGCTCACAATATTTTTCTTGAGCGCATTGGGTTTATTTTTTACCTGATAATTTCCCAAAAGTGTGATTTGTGCATCATATTTTTCTCCCAACACAAGGGAATCGAGTGGTGTCGCTGTCGTTGTGCCTGCGTGGTACAAAACCGCACTATATTGTGTCTGGTCCAGCTCTGTTTTTCCAACAAGCACGCGCATTCTGCTGCCCTGATTGTCATAGGCAAGCTGCACGCTAACGCTGCTCTCTGCAATCTGTTTTGGAGCAATAACAAAAAATTGTGTAAACTCCCCTATATAATTCCCAATACCACTCACAATTACTTTAGGCGCGTTTGGGTCCTCTAACCCCGCTGCCACTATATTATTTTCATATATTACAGTATAATCTTTGTTTTTCTTTAGTGTCTTTTTGTTCCATTTTACAGAGACTGCTGGTGTCAACGCTTTGTCTGCAAATGTCGCTTTTGCAACGGTCACTGTAATATCAGACGCAATATCTTTCGGTATAATTTGAAAGGTCTTTGTAACTTTTCCCTGACAGTTTCCCTTTCCAGTCACAGTAATTGTGGCAGTTCCAACATTTGTGTTTTGTTTGTATGCCACAGAATAGCTTTTTGTTGGAACGTCTGCCCCATATGCTGTTACCTTCACTGTAGGTTTTATTGCACTTCCTGTAAAAGTGCAGGCAAGTGTCCCGTCAGGCAAAACAATGCTGTCCTCCGCTGTACTAGCAATGCTTACCATATCCTCTGACAAAACAGTTTTGACAATGGTAACAGTTACCCGAATTTGTCCAGTATAATTATTGATTCCTGTAATATCCACTGTATAGTTTCCCGCATTGCAAGGCTGTTTGTTATAAACAATTGTGTAGTCTATGTCTTTTACAAGACGCGCTGCGCCATTGTGCAACACTAAGTCGTCCTGTATTGCACCGTTATATGACAGTGTGGTGGATTCCACCATCTCTCCCGCAATGGTTTTTGGATAAATCGTAAATGTTTGCTCAACAGTTCCTGTATATTTTCCAATCCCTGTAATCACAGCCTTAGGTGCATCTGCGGATTCTTGGTCCCCTGACAGGGTATTGTTACTGTATACAACTGTATAATCAATATCTTTTGTGAGCGGTTCGCCCATGTAATGAATGTCTATCTCTGGTTCATTTTGCGTACCATTATATTCCTGTGGTTCAATCTCTCTCACCATCTCAGAAGTCAACAGCCTATTTTCCTGCGGCACATCAAACTCACCGTCACTGGTATATGCTTTAATCCGATAGGTCCCCTTAGATGCTGCATCCTGCCAACCATCCGCATTTTGAAAAAAGGTCTCTCCTGGGTTGGACTTTGCAACAAACTCAACGGCTTTTGCATTGGTATAAGATTGGTCAATAAAAATTGCAGCCCCTTGCTCCCCATTAATTTGACCATTTGATAACGTTATAACTACGCTGAACAGGTCTCCGTCTGCCACTGTAGCATACTTTTCAAGCGCAATTGTATGATATCCCTCAAATACAGTTGTTCCCGTCTCCTGTGCGCTAAGCTTGCCTGATTGTGGATCAGATGCATCAGTCAATCCAGTGTAAATCTCTACCTTATAGTCTGTCTCTACAGATTTAATGCCAATTCCAACCGCCTCAATCACTTGGTTGCCTGTACTTTGATACACTGCCGCTGCTGTGATTGTATCGTCGCTCTCATACCTCACTCCTACAGAACCATCATACTGATAAATGTGGTCATAATTATCTGCTTCTTCATATTCAAAGGCAAATATTGTATTGGCTAGAGAAGCCTCCTCGTAAGACATCCAAAAATATCCGTTATCACCATAACTTTCACCCCAACTATTTTTTATCAGCCATGCACCATTATTTTTAGGAATAAAACTGATTTCTGCCTCCAAAAATACAGGGTCCTGATTAATCGCAGTATATTTAAAATTATTTTTATCAAAGTTATCGTCCCAGCCCACGATTGCTATTGCATGATTTCCGCCTTCATTATAATCGTTATAATAAACTGTTGGACCATCATAGCCTTCAACATAATTACTGCTGCGCGATTCACTATGTTTGTATGACGCCGCAACCGCGCCATGCTTGAGTATCATCTCCTTAATAGAATCGGTATTACTTTTATTGATCCAATAAGCATTTCTAAGATGCACTAAATCTGTGTATGCATACTCTTGTGGCACATTCAGCTCTTTTGTTAGCTTCGTCTGGTCTGCACTGGGATACACCATACTAGAATGCGTCCGCTCATCTGCTACCCCCGTCCATCGCGCCAATGCAAAAGTGGTAAACATGCTGTTGCCGCCATTATTTACTTTTTCCGCCGTCAGAGGAATTACCTTGTCTCCTTCTAGTCCGCCGTCTGGTCCTTCTATATTTTCATTATAAAAAAAGTGAATGAGATGCGGCTCAGAAAGGTTTACCTCTTCTCCCGTCTGTTTTTTGTAAATGCTCTCCGCTGGTGCAATCGCGGCAAAAGACCAACAAGCTCCCCAGCCTCCTTGGTCTTTAACCGCTGTGTCCTGACCATCCTCAACCGCCGAATATCTGTCTGGAAGACTGCCTCGTACGGAAAATAAGGAAGCTTCCTGCGCCTGTTCAAGCGGCTGCGCCTCCATTCCGCTGTCAATATATCCAGAAAATACAAATCCGTCAGACTCCATTTTCTGATTTAATTCGTCCTTTAACCGCTCCTCCACTTCCTTAATCTGGGCTTCTGTAAGATTGGCTTTGGTCTCTAGTTCTGTCAACGTTTCCGTTTCGAGTTCTGTCTCGGTTTCTGTCTCTAACTCTGTGAGCGTTTCTGTCTCTGTCAGCGTTTCCGTTTCCAATTCCGTATTTTCTTCTGTCTCAGGTTCTATCGACGTACTTGATTCACTTTGCGTTTCGGTCTCCGTCTCTATTATTGAACTCGACTCAGGTTCTGTTTCCAATTCTGTATTCGTTTCTAGCTCTGTGGTTGACTCAATTTCCAACTCTGTATTTATCACATCACTTGTTTCAGTAATTGAATTGGTCTCGGTTTCTGTAGTGGTTTCAGTTTGGGTATTTGTTTCTGTCTCTATATTTGACTCAGCTTCTGGCTCCACACTCGTTTCTACATCTGTTTTTATGTCTGATTTTGATTCTGTTTCGTTTTTTATTTCTGTATGTGTCTCTAACTCCTGTTCTGTTGTATCGTTTGATTCCTCTGCAACGGAAATCATTGTATTTGTTATCGATTCTTCTGATTCTAGTTCATTAACGTTTCTGGTTTCTTTCGCTTCTGATTCAATATCCCCCCTTGATTCTGCATTGTATTGTGATGTCCCTTCGGTCTGTAAGCTCACAGACGAAAAACTATATATATTTTCAGCAGCATATGTATCTACACTAGCCGTAATACATGTTACCATGCACAAAATTCCTGCAATCGATTTTCTTATCATGTTATGCATTTTTTCTCCTTGTAATAATGTATTTTTTTAATAACAATTCTTTTCTTTCATTAGAAATTCAAGTTATTGCCAACACTTTGATAAACAATATTCTTTTTCCCTTATTTTACATCAACTACAACATGGATATCAAGAATGAAAAAACAGGAAAAGAATTATTCTATATTGTAATTATACTGGTGAAGAAATTGGGATAATAATGGTAAACTTCATCCACATCATACTTCCAATAATGGATACAGATATTATTCACAACGAACAGTTAAATCAAGTTATGAACATAAAACCTAATTTAGACAGACTTGTAATAGGCTATTGCAGGGTTTTAAGTAATGAGCAAAAAGATGACCTGGAACGGCAAATAGAGAATATGAAATTGTATCTTACTGCACAAGGCAAACCATTTGAAATAATCAGTGACATAGGTTCTGGAATAAACATAACAGTTCAGCCATACCCA
>DEPD01000127.1:0-32949 GCA_002358575.1 Lachnospiraceae bacterium UBA3401
GTGCGGGTGTGAAAAGTAACGTAACAAAACAATACATAAAAATAATTTTAATGCAATATTTACATAAAGTTGAAGCTATGCTATAATTGCGTCAGAAATCATGAAAGAGGTGTGAGAGTGGATTATGCTCTCGGTATTCCACCTCTTTTTGTGATAGAATTTTTAATGTTCAATAAATTATGGAGTTGTGCAAAAAAAGGTTTTGTTTGCCACACACCGCATGGCAAGCGTTAGAAATGCAGATAAAGTTCTGTTGTTAAAAAATGGGAAAGCAGTAGATTTTGATACCCATGAAACGTTTATGCAAGCAAATGCGTATCTAAAAAGACTCTGAGAGTCCATTATAATATTGGAGGAATGAAGGATATGGAGAATAAAAAGAATTACGAGAAAGCAATTGAGGAGCTTTCTCTAATGTTGATGTATCTGACAAGAAAACAGGATGATAATGAATTTTGTACATACAGAGAGCTGAGTTGGAAAGGGTATGACTTTCATACGCTGAACAGACTTGATCAGGAGAACTTGATTTTCCAGCCAAGAAGCCGCAGAGGATATGATAAATATCTTTATCTGACCGAACAGGGGCGCGAGCGGGCACAAGCGCTTTTGATAGAGTATGGGCTTTGTGACAAAGATATCAATGAACAGTTTGAATTACGCAATATATTGCCGCATGAGGCAGAACAGGCAGCAGAAATAGAAAAAATTTGTTTTCCGCCCAATGAAGCGTGCTCTAGGGAAAAGATTTTGGAGAGAGTGGCTGCTGCGCCAGAGTTGTTTCTTGTGGCGGTTGACAGAAAGACAGGAAAACTTGCCGGATTTTTAAATGGAATTTCAACGAATGAAAATTCATTTCGAGATGAATTTTTTACGGATATTAGGTTATACAATCCAGATGGAAGAAATGTGATGTTGCTCGGATTGGACGTGTTGCCAGAGTATCGGAAACGGGGATTGGCAAAGGAAATTATGTTTCAATATCTTCGCAGGGAACAGGAAAAGGACCGGAAGATGATTTTTCTGACCTGTTTAGCATCCAAAGTGAAGATGTATACAAAGATGGGATATCAAAATAACGGTATTGCGGCATCTACATGGGGTGGAGAACAGTGGTATGAAATGTGTTATGTTTTAAATATTTAGCATGTGTTAAGGAATTGTAAAGCTGCTTTTTGCAGTTTTAAAGAATGTGTAAAAAGCAATCAAAATGTATAAAAAAGATATTATTTTTCTAAAAAATCTGTAAAAATGAGAAATGGTGTGGTACAATATGAAAAGACAGTGATGCAGAAAGGCAATAAAACGTTATAAACAACCAATAAATTAGCAAAAATGTGCAAATGGCGGCTTATGGGGTCGGGCGGAACTGTTAGGCAGGAAAAAATATAGGAAGGAATGATTCAAAATGAGAAAACACATTAGTATCAAGGTCTACTCCATGCTCGTGGTATTGCTTGCTATTTTTCTGGTGTATGCATATTTTTCTTCCAGAGGAATATTAAATGCCAAAGATGCAGTCACACAGATTTCAGACACTTACATGCAGTTGTTGGTCCAGAATGAAATTGTCACAAAAAATGTAACGGAAAGCCGTTTGTATGGAAATTTAATTGTGCTAACGCCAGATGAGAAGACAGCCTCGGGAATTGCGAAAAATGTTACTGGCATAATGCAGTCAATTGATGCTGCTTTCCTAAAAATGGAAGAATTATGTGCAAATGTGGATAATGCACAACTTCAGAGAACATTACAGGAGTATAAGAGTCAGTATATTCCATTGGAGGAAAATATTACACAGGTTGCAAGTTCTTATCAGGAGGGAAACAAGGAAGGTGCTGTGGCATTAAATGCGCAGATGCGTGATATTGTGACAGCCATGCAGGAGAAGCAGACAGTATTCTCGGAGACATTGAATCTTGCCGCACATGCACTGGCGGATCAACGAATAGCGGAAGCAAAGTCACTTTATACAGCATCTTCTATAATCAGCGTGATTTTTGTTGCGGTGACGATTCTGATGATTTTAGTAGTCAATCTCTCAGTTGTAAAGCCGGCAAAGGATGCAACAGCACAGCTCAACAAGATAATATATGATATTCAAAATAACAATGGGGACCTGACGCAGCGTATTCGTGTAAAGACGCAGGACGAGGTTGGGCAGTTGGTAGACGGAGTCAACAACTTTGTTGACCAGCTTCAAATGATTATGAAAAAGATTCGGACGAGTTCTGATAATATGGATGCGCATGTTGGAGATATCAACGAAAATATCAGACAGTCGGAGTCAAGTGCGAGTGATGTGTCCGCCACTATGGAGGAAATGTCTGCGAGTATGGAAGAGATTTCCGCAACTCTCGATCAGATTTCACAGGGGTCGCAGAATGTTCTTGAGCTTGCAAAGGATATGCGCGGCAGGACGAAAACGGGTTCTGGATTGGTTAGCGATATTCGGAATAAAGCACAAAATTTCCGGTCTGAGGCGGTGAATAGCAAAAAGAATACTGTTGGAATGATGACCTCTAACAGGGAACTTTTGGAGGTTGCAATTGAGAACAGCCGCAGTGTGGAAAAAATTAACAGTCTCACTAGTGAGATTTTGAGTATTTCTAGTCAGACGAATTTGTTGGCGCTAAATGCTTCGATAGAGGCGGCGCGTGCAGGGGAGGCAGGAAAAGGATTTTCTGTTGTTGCGGATGAGATTCGTGTGCTTGCTGACAACAGCCGCGACACGGCGAATAACATTCAGCATATCAGTGTGGCTGTGACGCAGGCGGTTGAGGAGCTGGCGCGCGATGCAAATGAAATGTTGAATTTTATTGATACAGCAGTTCTTGTTGACTATGACAAATTTGTGGATATCGCAAACCAGTATCATGATGACGCGGACAATATTGACAATATGCTGGTCGATTTCAATCATAAATCGCAGAATCTTGAGGAGACGATATCGAAGATTACAAGCGGTATTGACGGAATTAATACCGCGGTGGAAGAGAATGCGCAAGGGGTTGCCATTGTTGCAAACAATACTTCTAAGTTGGTGGAATCCTTGGCGGAGATTCATGGATTGTCAGAGAATAACAAAGAGATTTCTGACGAGTTGAAGGCAGAAGTACATTTGTTTAAAAATATATAATTGGTACATAAAAAAGTTCTTGCATTGACAATGCAGGAATTTTTTTATGCACACATGTGCCGTGTAGAGGAAATATGCTTTCGGTAAAGTTCAATAAAATATTTTTAATCTAAGTAAAATTTTTATAAAATATTTACATTACGAAAAAAAACGAAAATATTTATGTGCGCAATTCACAAATCAAAATATAATTTATCGTCAATATTTCCCATTGAAAATAAAGTGCACAATTGATAATATTAAATTAAGATAAAGTTACAGCAGATTTAATCATTCATAAACTGATTTTTTATTAAAAAATAGTTTATGAATGATGTCGCAGAAACAAAAAAAGATGCGGTTTTTCTGTAAGATTAATTGGTATCGTTTCCAATGTTTAAAATTGCGCAGAAAACGAACGTTTTCATAATGGTAATTTTATACAAAGTGTTGGAAAATAGAATCGAAAAGTGCAGAGAACCTAGCAATTTTTTAGACAGTGTTTATTATAATCCTACACAAGGATTTTAATAATAGAAAATTAATTATTTTAGCAAGGAGAGGTAGAGAATATGAAAAAGCGAGTATTAGCATTAGTAATGTCAACAGCAATGATAGCATCCATGTTGACAGCATGTGGTGGAAGTAATGACAAACCAGCACAGGGTACAAACAACGCAGATAGCAATGCATCTGCAAACAACACAACAGACAACAATGCATCTGCAAACAACACGGCGGATAACAATGCATCTGCTGACAATAATGCAGCGGAGAATCAGACTGTGGATTTTGGCAGCGGCCAGATTAAGATTTGGGTTCCTGATGCTATAACTGGTGTGACAGATACTTTGTGTAAATCTTTCTTTGAAGCACATCCAGAAATGAACGGCTATACAGTAGCGATTGAGCCAATGGGTGAGGGTGAAGCAGCAGGCAATGTCATTACAGATGTGGAGGCAGCTCCGGATCTCTATGCGTTTGCACAGGATCAGATGGCACGTCTTGTTACAGCAGGCGCACTCACAACAATTACTGGTGATTATGCTACATTTGTGCAGGAATCAAATGACTCAGGTGCAGCAGCGGCTGCAAAGGTAGGTAGTGAAGTTTATGCATTCCCTCTGACATCGGATAATGGATATTTCCTGTATTATGACAAAAGTGTGATAACAGATCCTTCCTCACTGGATCAAATCATTGCAGATTGTGAAGCAGCAGGCAAGAATTTCTATTTTGATACAGGAAGTTGGTATCAGACAGCATTCTTCTTTGCTACAGGTTGCGAACTGTCATTTGAGACAGATGAGAAGGGTAATTTTACAAGCATTAAGAATACATACGCATCTGAGAATGGACTCAAAGCATTAAAGGCAATCAGAACAATGTCAGAGTCAAAATGCTATCAGGATGGTTCTAATGTCGGCAATGCTGTGAACTGGGCTGCAATTGTAGATGGTACATGGGATTCTTCTTCCGCAAAGGAAGTTTTAGGTGACAATTATGCATGTGCTCCGCTTCCTAAATTTACAGTGGATGGAGAGACATTCCAGTTAGGTGGTTTTGGTGGATTTAAGCTTTTGGGTGTTAAGCCACAGGCAGAAATTGGCAAGTTAGCTGTTTGTATGGAGCTGGCAAAATATTTGTCTGATACAGATGCACAGCTTACTCGTTTTAACGAGGTTGGTTGGGGTCCTTCTAATCTGACAGCACAGCAGGATTCAGCAGTACAGAATGACGAGGCTCTTTCCGCACTTCGTCAACAGCTTCAGTATACGATTCCTCAGGGACAGTATCCAAACGATTACTGGTCAGAGGCAGATGCGCTTGGTGAGACAATCTGCGGCGGCAACTTCAAGGGCTACACAGATGAGCAGCTTATGGCAGAACTTGAAGCATTTGCATCAAAGATGAATGCACTTGTACAGCAGTAATAAATGCCGATTATAATCAGACATAGAATGTAATATATTTAGTAACAGAAAACAATACACAGCAGGGGCATATGTTCTCCTGCTGTGTATCACCACATGATAATCTGGAGGAAACCATGAAGGAAAATCGAATTGCCGGATTTTTTAAAGAAGTAGGGAACGCTTTTGGATTAATCGGAACAGCATTTTCAAAAGGTGACTGGAAGACAAAACTTTCTTTTATCATTATGGGATTTGGATCACTCATGAGAAAGCAGTTTGCCCGTGGAATTGCATTTCTTGCTGTTGAAATTCTCTACATATGGTATATTGTGTCCTTTGGTGCAGGCTATATCAAGGATTTCGGAACGCTTGGTATTGTTGCGACGCGCGAGGAGCCTGCATATTTTAACGGAATGGAAATCGGAAAGACAACAATACTTGGTGATAACAGTTTCTTGATTTTGTTGTTTAGCGTAATGACGATTTTTATTACTGTTTTGTTCATTATTATCTGGTATATCAATATTAAAAATAATTATGAGTCTCAGTTAAAGCTGGAGGCAGGGAAAAAGCTTCCAACAAACAAGCAGGATTTAAGCAGCTTGTTAGACCATAATTTTGACAAGACACTTCTTATAATTCCTGTGCTTGGCGTATTTATTTTCGTCGTAATACCAATTGTCTTTATGATTCTAGTTGCATTTACCAACTATGATGCAAATCATCAGCCACCTACCAATCTGTTTTCGTGGGTAGGATTTGAAAACTTTAAGAATCTGCTTTCCATCGGAGGTGCAGGCTTTGGTTCAACATTCTTTACTGTTTTAGGATGGACTTTAGTATGGGCATTTTTTGCAACGTTCCTCAATTATTTTGGAGGCATGGCGGTTGCAATTTTAATAAACAAAAAAGGGATTAAATTCAAGAAATTATGGAGAACGATTCTGGTCATGACAATTGCGGTTCCGCAGTTCGTTTCCCTTCTCTATATTGGAAAGATGTTTGCAAAAGATGGCTTGATTAATGGTTATCTGATGAAGTGGGGAGTGATTGACAGCGCGATTCCATTCTGGACTGATCCAACGCTTGCAAAGATTATGATTATTGTAATCAATGTGTGGGTCGGCATACCCTATGTAATGTTGATCGCCACAGGTCTTTTAATGAATATTCCTGAAGATTTATATGAAAGTGCACGGATTGACGGTGCAAATCCATGGCAGATGTTCATAAAGATTACCCTGCCATACATGCTTTTCGTGACAGGTCCTTATCTGTTGACATCATTTACAGGAAACCTAAACAATTTCAACGTGATCTATTTGCTCAATACTGGTTCTCCGTTGAGTACAGAGTTGACTGGTGGTGCGGGACGAACGGATTTATTGATCACATGGCTGTACAAATTAACTGTCAATGATACGAATTACCGAATGGCAGCCGTTATCGGTATTATGGTATTTGTGGTGACGGCAGTGATTTCGCTGGTGGTATACAATATCTTACCTTCAGTAAAGGATGAGGAGGGATTCCAATAATGGCAAGTAAGAAAAAGATTACAAATATAATTATTTATATTATATTGGTACTAGTTAGCATTATCTGGCTGTTTCCGTTTGTGTGCCTAGTGTTGCAAAGTTTCCGCTCCTATAACGAGATGGGCGGCGGTATGGTCGACTATGTCATTCCTAAGAAATTTTCCTTGGATTCATACAGATTCCTCTTTGATCCGAGCAGCAATTTTGTAAACTGGTACAAAAACACATTGATTATTTCAATTTTCGTGACAATTGGACAGACAATATTTGTGCTTTGCACCAGCTATGTGCTTTCGAGAATGCGTTTTAAGGGACGTGAACTTTTGATGAGATTCTGGCTAATCCTTGGTATGTTCCCTGGATTTTTAAGCATGATCTGTCTCTATTTCCTATTGAAGCAGTTCGGTCTGACACAGGAAGGCGCTGTTCCAGGATTGATTTTAATCAGTGTTGCAAGTTCTGGTATGGGATATTATATCTGTAAAGGTTTCTTTGACACGCTTCCAAAAGCATTGGACGAAGCGGCGAGAATTGACGGTGCAACAAGAGCACAGATTTTCTTTGGTATGATTATTCCTCTGGCAAAGCCGATTATTATTTATCAAGCGTTGGTTGCATTTATGGGACCCTGGTGTGATTATGTGTTTGCTTCTTACGTGGCATTCGGTAACAGTGCGAGTTACAATGTTGCTGTAGGTTTGCAAAGATGGTTGTTTATAGGTGACTATCAGGGATACTTTACAAGATTCTGCGCTGGCGGTGTGTTGGTTGCAATACCAGTCACGATTTTGTTCATGTGTCTGCAAAAGTATTATGTAGAAGGTGTAACTGGCGGTGCTGTAAAGGGTTAAGACAAAGTTATGATTTTTCAATTGATTGTCGGTGTGCTATTGGTTGGAGCCGCACTTGGTTTTGGACTGAGAAGTGGAATTGACTGGCAGAGAGGCCGTGGAAAATCATGGGGCGAAAGCTGCCTGAAAGAGTATGGTCTTGATGAAGAAAAACAAAATAAATAAGTATGTTGGAACGACTCCTGTTATAATAATAACAGGAGTCGTTCTGGAATAATGTGTAAAATTATGAGAAACGATACAATTCAAGAATACAATCAACATTCTTGCTATAGCGTATAAGTCAGTTCTGCTGATATACAACCAATTTGTATATTTGTAATAAAAATAGGGAAATGAGAGGGATAAGTATGCATAAAAAGTTTGGAAAGCGTTTGTTGAGTGTCACAATGTCAGTGCTGGTGGCATTGAATTTTTGTGGTTGTGGTAGCACAGAAGGTGTAGCAGCACAAGAAATGGAACCTGTTGTGGAAGATAATACTTTTGACTTGGAAACAGATGTCACAGAATCTGACGAGGAAGATAGTGCAGAGGAAAGTATGGAAATTGTCGGTGCAATTCCATATGATTATGAACAGGAATTAAATATAATTGATGATAATTATAGAAATTATTATGAGATTTTTGTTTATTCTTTCTATGATTCTGATGGAGATGGGATTGGGGACTTAAACGGCGTTATAGAGAAATTGGATTATATTGAGGAAATGGGCTTTAATGGAATCTGGTTAATGCCAATTATGCAGTCTACAACGTATCACAAGTATGATGTTGTGGATTACTGTTCTATCGATGCTGAGTATGGTACGATTGAAGATTTTGAAAATCTAGTCCAAGAGTGCCATGAAAGAGGGATTCGTGTTGTGATTGATTTTGTAATTAATCACTCCTCATCACAGCATCAATGGTTTGTGGATGCATGTGACTATTTGAGAACGCTTCCAGAAGGGGAGGAACCAGATTTGGATGTGTGCCCTTATGTGGATTACTATCATTTTGCAGAGGAGCAGGTTAGCGGAACTTATTATCCAGTTAGTGGCACAAATTGGTATTATGAAGGCGGATTCTGGTCAGAGATGCCGGACCTCAATCTTGCAAGTGACGTGCTTCGAGAAGAACTTGAGGAGATTTCCAGCTTTTGGATTGATATGGGAGTGGATGGGTTCCGAATGGATGCTGCTCTGCACTTTGAGGAAAATGACACAGAGTTTAATACGGAGACGCTTGACTGGCTGTACAGTTATTGTACAGATTTAAATCCTGATTTTTATATGGTGTCGGAAGTATGGGCAAGCAAAACGACAATTGCAGATTACTATGCAAGTGGAACGCCCAGCATGTTTAATTTTGATGTGGCTGATGCAGAAGGAAAGTTGATTAAGGCGGCGAGAGGCAATTATAAAGCGGCGAATTTTGTAGAGAGTATGGTAGGATATCAGACGGATTATGCGGACCAGAATCCTGAGTATATCGATGCGCCTTTTATTGCCAATCATGATATGGGACGTGTGGCCAACAGTCTTATGAAAGATGCAAATGATATGAAGATGGCATGTGGTCTTTTAATGACAATGAATGGCAGTCCATTTGTGTATTATGGCGAGGAGATTGGAATGTCAAGCTCTGGAAAAAAAGATGAGAACAAACGTTTACCAATGATTTGGTCAGATACAGATACCACAGGTATGACAAATGGTCCTGTAGATGCAGATAAGGATATTGTCAGTGCGTTTGCAGGCGTTGAGCAGCAACAAAAAGACCCATATTCTATCTTAAATTATTATAAAAGGGCTGTACGACTCAGAAATGAGAATCCTGAGGTTGCGCGGGGAGAGATTGAGATTGTTGCGGAATTGACAGAGGGAAATCAGGCAGTGATCACAAAAACTTATGAGGATAGCACAATAGCGATTGCATATAACACTTCGGATGAAGTGGTGGAGATTTCCCTTGAGGAAACAGTGCTTGGTGATATGGAAATTTGCGGGTATCTTACTTTAAACGGAGAAGTGATTGAACTTGATACGGGAGTGTTGTCAATGCCTGCGCAGTCGATATGCATTCTGAGATAAAAGAATAAAAGCGAGGAGTCTTTAGACGCTCTCGCTTCTTTCCTTTTAAAAATTGGTTTTAGTATTTGATGCTTAGATTGACTTTTGTATTGACAGGTATGGATATTTTTTTATCTGTGTCAACGACAGCAGGAAGATAGATCATTTCCGAACCATTTTCATTGACTAGATATACATATGCAAGTTGTCCTGGCTGTGCTTCTGGCAGGGACAAAGAGATACAGATATTGGCATTGATGACACCTGGCTGGGCAAATACAATCTTTTTTTCATGGAAGTAAGGTTCTGTGCCATCAGTGCAGCTATAACTTAAATCTGTCCCTATAAAACCAGAGTTATCCACATCACTGTAGAAGACGAAACTCGCATCTGTACCAAAGGATACTTCAAGCGCAATTCCCTGCCGAGTATTGAGCATGGCTATTGGAGCAGCATCCACATAGCATTGCGTTCCTTCCACTGTGACTTTCAAAACAGGGCTTCCTGGTTGAGCGAGATCTTCGGTATTGAAAAATGCAAGTTTATTGGTGATATCTGTCCAGCCGGTTATTTGTGCGTCTTTTAAGTTTGTGGTCTTTATCGGACTCAGTGCGTTTGGCGTGCCAGATGGAATCCAATTGGCGTATAGTGTGACATCATAGGAAGGCATGACATAGGCAATTGCAGATTGAGAATAAAGGCTGCCGTCAGATGAAGTCCACCCTGCAAAGGAAAAACCAGGTACGAAACCAGCGTCGATTGTTATTTGAGTTCCAGACGCATAAGAACCAGATCCATTTGTGGGTGCAAAACTTCCAATTACGGCCAGTTTCTTTTTGCCGGATTCGGAGCTGCCTGACACAAAATAAGCATGAATGGAATGATTTTCATGAACATTGTGGAAGGTATAGGAGGAAACTGCACCTACGTTGGTACCATCAACTTCTACATAGTTAATTCGATAGCCTTCTGACGGGCTGATTGTATAAGTTTTATTGTTGCCGCGGCTCACCGAACAGTTTCCAGAATCGGAGATGGACCCGCCTGCTGCTGCATTTGCTGCAATGACATACGAACTGCTAGACCCAGAACGAACAGTAATATGCTGAGTTGTTGATTTGGTTACTTTTTCTTTTCCAGTGCCCTCTGAAAAGGTAATTGTAACAGAATCCATTCCGGCAGATAACTTTTCTGGACTGACAGTATAATTTGAAATGTTTCGCCACCGGTTATCGGAGTAACATGCGCTCACTACCATACCGTTTCTATCAAACGATTCCCCGTCGAAGTAGCTGGTTTTGCTGGGGGCTTTTCTTATGACAATTTCGGTGAGTTTATGTGACAGTTCCTCACCAGTAGAAACTCCTTTTAAGGAGAGTTTCATGCTTTTTGCAGTTGCATTGTAGGCGGTAATTTCATACTCTGCATAATTTCTGCCAGTCATAGGATCATAAAATTCGCTGATGATTATTGTGTGTGTGCCTCCTTGGTTTGGCTTTTCTGATTTCTTTTGTGCGATGCGTGTACCATAGCAATCATAATAAGTGATGGTGATGGGGGCGGTGTAGTCGATCCATGTGTTTGCGGATATCTTAGAGTTCACGATGGATACCTCAGGTTTTGGAGGTGTGTCAGGCTTTGGCTCTTCAACTTGGGGTGGTTCTTCTGCGCTTACGGATAGAGTCCCAAAACATGAGAAACATAAGAGCGCACAGACAACAATACCTGCAAGTAGGCAATAAATGAGGTATCTTGGTTTTTTATGGTATCTGATCATAGTATCTCCTCCCGAAATCAATATAGAACAGTTACATTTTCAGTATACGGTTTTTGCAGAAAAAAAGCAACGGATGTGTTTTTGCAATCTTGTATTTTTTTACAAAGTATATTATAGTATTTATAAAGTTGTTATGCTGGCGGTTAAAAGCACTGACCGCTTCCAAGAGGCTATAGATTGTGGATGGAGGAAGAAATGAAGCTGTATTTAATACGCCACGGAGAGACAGAATGGAATGTAAAGAGACGTTTTCAGGGAAGATCGGATATTCCGTTGAATGAGGAAGGACGCAGGCTGGCTCGTATAACAGCACAAGCACTCGCACAAGTACCATTTTCCAGAATATATACAAGTCCGTTAAAGAGGGCGTATGAGACAGCAATGATAATAAAGGGCATGCGGGATATTCCTGTGATTGAGGAGCCGAGAATTATCGAGATTAGTTTTGGTGAGTACGAAGGTCTCTGCTGCGCAAAGGAGCATTATAATATTCCTGATCCGGCGTTTATGAATTTTTTTGACAAGCCAGAGGCATATCAACCGCCAAAAGGCGCTGAGACAATAGAAGAATTAAAAGTAAGAACTGGTGATTTTTTACAGGAAATTGTGCATAATAAGAACATAGAAAATGAAACAATATTGGTGTCAACGCATGGAGCAGCTCTGCGGGGGCTTTTGTCAAATATGCGCGGGATTGGCATTGAGGATTTCTGGAAGGGTGGTGTGCATAAGAATTGTGCAGTTACCATTGTGGATGTGAATCATGGCCAGACATTAATAATGGAAGAGGGAAAAACATATTATTAGAATAAAACGAAAGAAGGCGTCAGAACTTTGGAAAATGAGTATAGCAAGGTAAAAGTAAACAATGAGATAGATTTCTGCTCTGTCACAGATCCAGAGACAAAGACAATGCTGGAAAAAGCGTTTATGAAAGCGAGAGTTTCCTATTTCCTTAGATGGGAGAAGCCAGGTATTTTTTCTAAAATTTTTGGTGGGGGAAAGGTAAGAATTGTATTTTGTATTAATTCTGCACAGCTTGAGACGGCGGATGCAGTGTTGGATGCACTTGGAGAGATCGGGGGAGATATAAAGATGCTGCGGACAAAATCAAACAATAAGATTGGATTTTAAAAGAAATAGAAGTGAATTGCTCACTTCTATTTCTTTTTTATGCACAGCTCCGTGCAGAGGAAATATGCCGCTAAGGCGGCGCAGGGGGCGCACGGTGAGTAGGGGAAGACGGCTCTTCCCTACTCGATTGCATATCGGTATAAACTGCCCTACTTGTTTGTGCGAGAATCTTTTGAAGGTTTAGAATCTTCTTCGTCGGAGTAAGGCTGTTCAGAATACGTTTCCTCAAAAGATTCTTCCTCAGGATATTTTTCATTAGAATATTCTTCTTCAAAAGATTCTTCGCCGGAATAATCTTCCTCAGGATATTCTTCGTTAGAATAATCTTCGCCGGAAAAATTTTCATCAAAATAGTTTTCATTTGAATAATCTTCGTTGGAAAAATTTTCATCTGAATAGTTTTCATCGGGATACGTATCATCTATATACTGACTATCAGGATATTGCTCATCCGAATAATCTTTGTTGGAGTATTCCGCATTGGAAAAATTTTCATCTAAAAAATTTTCGTCCGAATACGTATCGTTTGGATATTGACTTTCGGGATATATTTCCTCGGAGTATTCCTCATTAGGGTATTCTTTGTTAGGATAAGTCTGTTCGGGATACGTTTCGTCAGGATATTCGTCCTCATAATATTCATCTTCATAGTATTCTTCGTCGGAATAATTCTCCTCGTAGTATTCCTCATCAGAATAGTTCTCCTCATAGTATTTCTCATCAGAATAGAGTTCTTCCTCGTAATCCTCTTCATATTCGTTGGCGGTATTGCCATCTTTCCGAAAGAAACTGTATACAGAATAACAAATTAATGCCAACACAGCGAAGATAGCGACGGCCAACACAACGACCACAGGAGTACCAAGCAAACTGCCAGTAGTTTCTGAATAATTTTCCTCTGTATCCTCCTCGGTCTGTGTGTCTAATGTCATATCACTGTCCGCGTCGTCTGGTGCATCAGCTTCATCATCAGGGATTGCATTGTCAGGTGAAGAAGGAGTTACTGTAATAGAAGTATCTGTGCCGTTGAGCGGCGTGTCAGACAAAAATTCTGCAGAAACATATGCAGAGTTTCCAGAGTACTGAATCTGATACCAGTTGTCTGCAGTTTTTCCAGTTACGGTAATTTCCTGACCGGATTGTAGAGTGCCTAGTTTTTTAGAGTCTTTAGAGGGACCACTGCGAACATTAAGCTTAGTTGTCGCATAATACGTTCCGCTCATAGAAGTCACATCAAAACTGCCCTGACTGGAAGAATTTTCGGATGAGGCAGGAGGCTTTACGGAGGGCTGCTCAGGCTGCGGTGCTATCGTCGTAGTATCGGAAGGCGGCTGTGGAAGTGATTCCTGGGGTGGAGTCGGATTAGATTCCACATTGGAAGCATCCGTGGAAGGGGTTCCGGTTGGCGGCTGGGATTCTTCTGGTTGCGGAAGAATAGGAGTTCCGGTAGCAGGGGGGGCTGCAGGCATACTTTCCGCAGGTGTGTTTTCCGCAGGTTTGCTTTCGGCAGGGGCGTTTTCCGCAGGTGTACTTTCCGCAGGCGTGCTCTGTACTGGTATACTTTCCGTTGGCATTGTATTGGTTTCGGCTGCCAAAGTTGGCAGTGGTGTCGCATAAAAGAGCAGTGCTGTTGTGGTGTATAAAATTATTTTTTTGGTTTTGTAAAATCTTTTTTTCACGAAAGGAATCCTCCTTGTACTTTTGTGAGGAACCGTTCAGAAATAAACAGTTCCTAATGAAACGCATTGGATTGCAACATAGTTTATAGTATATCATGCCCGAAGAAAAGATTATATATAAAAATAAAAAAATTTATTGACAATTTGCTACAGATTTACTACTATAATAAAATACGAATATTCTCGAAAAGGAAAGCCAAAGAGGCGTATCCATCGGCATTGATTCGCCCTTTGTTGCAGTCGTCTGCAGGAAAGGCTTTTTTGTATATAGATTTTAGAAAGGAGTAGAGTATGGGCAAGGAGTTGGCAAAGACTTATGACCCGCATGGTTTGGAGGACAGAATTTATCAGAGGTGGATGGAACGAAAGTATTTTCACGCAGAGGTTGACAGGAGCAAGAAACCGTTTACGATTGTGATTCCGCCTCCTAATATTACAGGACAGCTTCATATGGGACATGCGCTTGACAATACAATGCAGGATATTTTGATTCGATTTCGGCGGATGCAGGGATACAATACGCTCTGGCAGCCAGGGACGGACCATGCGAGTATTGCTACAGAAGTCAAGATTATAGAGAAGTTGAAAGAAGAAGGCATAGACAAGCACGATTTGGGGAGAGAAAAATTTCTCGAACGCGCTTGGGACTGGAAAAAAGAGTATGGTGGACGGATTATTAGTCAGCTAAAAAAGTTGGGGTCTTCGTGTGATTGGGATCGAGAACGTTTTACTATGGATGAGGGCTGTAATAAAGCCGTGACAGAAGTGTTCTGCAAGATGCATGAAAAAGGATATATCTATAAGGGTGCAAGAATGATAAACTGGTGTCCAATATGCAATACTTCTATCTCGGATGCCGAGGTTGAGTATGAAGAGCAATCAGGACATCTGTGGCATATAAAATATCCAGTCTTAAATGAAGATGGCATAGAATCAGGCGAATATCTGACGTTTGCAACAACACGCCCAGAAACAATGTTGGGAGATACCGCGGTAGCGATTCATCCAGAGGATGAGCGATATGCACATTTGCGCGGAAAGAAGCTGATGCTTCCTTTGATGAATCGTGAGATTCCGGTGGTGGAAGATACGTATGTTGATATGGAGTTTGGAACAGGCGTGGTAAAAATTACACCAGCACATGATCCAAACGATTTTGAGGTTGGAAAGCGGCATAATCTCCCGATTGTCAACATTATGAATGATGATGCGACCATCAATGAAAATGGTGGAAAGTATGCGGGTATGGATCGCTATGAGGCGAGAAAGGCAATTGTCTCAGAACTTGATGCGATGGGACTTCTTGTAAAAGTGGAGGATTACAGCCACAATGTAGGAACGCATGACCGCTGTAAGACGACGATAGAGCCGCTTGTAAAACAACAGTGGTTTGTCAGAATGGACGAGCTGATTCAGCCAGCAGTGGAGGCAGTAAAGAGCGGCGCGATCAAACTGATTCCTGAGCGTATGGAAAAGACCTACTACAACTGGACGGACAATATTAAGGATTGGTGTATTTCTAGACAACTTTGGTGGGGACACCGGATTCCAGCTTACTATTGTAATGCATGTGGAGAGATTGTTGTTGCAAAGGAGATGCCGGAAGTTTGTCCAAAGTGTGGCGGCAAGCATTTTACACAGGACCCAGATACCCTTGACACATGGTTTTCTTCTGCGCTCTGGCCATTTTCAACGCTTGGATGGCCTGACAAAACAGAAGAGTTAGATTATTTTTATCCGACAGATGTGCTTGTGACGGGGTATGATATTATCTTTTTCTGGGTGATTCGTATGATTTTTTCAGGCTATGAACATATGGGAGAAAAGCCATTCCACACGGTGCTGTTTCATGGACTGGTGCGCGATGCGCAGGGGCGCAAGATGTCAAAGTCTCTGGGAAATGGGATCGATCCGCTTGAGGTTATTGAACAGTATGGTGCAGATGCACTCCGAATGACTTTAATCACAGGAAATGCACCTGGAAATGATATGCGTTTTTACTATGAGCGGGTGGAGGCAAATCGGAATTTTGCAAATAAGATCTGGAATGCATCACGTTTTATTATAATGAATATGGATGGCAAGACTGTGACGAACGCATCTGATTCTTTGGAACCAGTGGACCGCTGGATCTTATCCAAACTGAACAGCCTTATAAAAGAAGTTACTGACAATATGGAGAGCTTTGAATTGGGCATTGCTGTTCAGAAGGTTTATGATTTTATTTGGGATGAGTTCTGCGATTGGTATATTGAAATGGTTAAGCCACGACTGTATAATTCTGATAATATGAGTTCGCAAAATGCAGCGCTGTGGACATTAAAGACGGTGCTGATTGATGCGTTAAAACTGTTGCATCCATATATGCCATTTATCACAGAGGAGATTTTCTGTACACTTCAGTCTGAGGAAGAGTCCATTATGATATCTAAGTGGCCAGAGTATACAGAGGCGCGCAGCTTTATAAAGGATGAGAAAGACATTGAGATTATTAAGGAGGCAGTGCGCGGCATCAGAAATGTTCGTACCAAGATGAATGTGGTGCCTTCAAAGAAAGCACATGTCTTTGTTGTCTCTGACAAGGCAGAAATTAGGGAAACTTTTATAGAGGGAAAACTTTTCTTTGCGTCACTTGCCTATGCGTCTGATGTGGAGATTCAAGATAATAAGAATGGGATTGCAGATGATGCAGTTTCTATTGTGATTGCCAATGCCAATATATATATTCCTTTTGCGGAGCTGGTTGATATAGCGCAGGAGATTGCGCGTCTAGAAAAAGAAGAAAAACGTTTGGAAAGTGAACTTGCACGTGTGAGTGGTATGCTAAACAATGAAAGATTTATGTCAAAGGCGCCAGAGGCAAAGATTGCTGAGGAGAGAGAAAAATTGGCAAAATATGTACAAATGAAGGAACAAGTCACAGAACGGCTTGCGCAATTGAGGTAAATCGTGTTACAATAAAGACATAAGAGGGCGGTTTATGCCTTCTCGGAGGTGAGCAGATGGTTAATGTCAAATCTTATGTCAGAATAGCAGACGATAAAACTGAAGCGTGGCTTTACTTGTGCGCGCCCGAAGAAGGCACAAGGTATGAAAAGCCGGAGATTATACGATATCTTCAGCTAAACGGAGTGGTTGCGGGTATCAATGAGTCACATGTAGCAGCAATGTGTAAGAAAAAGATCTATGAGCGTGAAGTAAAGATTGCGTCTAGTGAAAAGGGAGACCCAGGAAGCGCAGGGCGGTTTGAGTTTTTCTTTAATACGGAAAAACCAAAGCCAGAGATCCGAAAGGATGGCACAGTAGATTACAGGAGCATGTCTCTAGTACAGAATGCGGAGGAAGGACAATTGCTTGCTGTGTATCATCCTGCGATCCAGGGAACTGCTGGGCGGGATGTCACTGGTGCTCTCGAAAAGGCAAATACATATAAGGAGCTTCGACCACTTACAGGAAAGGGAATTAGAAATGAGGAAGACCCCAATAAATACTATGCAGCCAAGGCCGGTAAGATTGAGTATGATGGTGATAATAAGCTGTCTGTGGTAGAGGTATATGAAGTGCAAGGCGGATGTGACTATGCAAACAATGCACTGGTCGATTTTAATGGCGATGTCATTATTCATGGAAATGTAGAGGCTGGAGTTACAATCCACGCTGGAAAAAGCCTTACTGTTGACGGCGTAGTTGAGTCTGCGAACATAACAGCAGGAGGTACTGTCTGCCTTAAGCGTGGTATGCAAGGGGCAGGAAAAGGTGCAATTATTGCGGGCGGAGATATTTTTACAGAATTTATTGAATATGCGAATGTTAGTGCGGGCGGAAGTGTTCAGTCGAATGTTATTTTGAATTCAAAGGTTACTGCGGGGGAGCAGATTACACTTACAGGTAAGAAGGGACTGATTGCAGGAGGATATGTGCATGCAATGATGGGCGTTAGCTGTCAGAATGCAGGCAATATGTCAGAGATTAAGACGGGAATCCATGTGGGTGTAATGCCAGAGATTATGGAGAAACGTATCGAGATGAATGAACAGTACAATAAGCTCAATCAGGAATTGGATGAAGTGGCAGCAGGAATGGCGAAGATTCTGCGCGTCAGACAACAGACAGGAGAGCTTAATGAACAGCTTCAAGCACATCTCAATGACCTTAAAGTCAGAAAAAATCAGATCTATGTGAAGTGCATGACAGCGAAGAGGCAGGCTGATGAACTAGAGAATACGATACTGAAATCAAGAGAGGCCAAGATTAAAATTAGTGGAAATATTTATAAGGGCACTGTTATCAGTATTGATGACAATCGGATGGTTATTAATCGTGATACAAGCTTTATGGAGTATTCTGCGCAGAATGGTGTGATTGTGGGAACCGTGGTGGTTATTTAGCACAATCCTTTACAAGTTCAGTTATAAAAGGGTTCGCGTTCCGAAGCGGGCCTTTTTTATGCGCAGACCCATGCAGAGGAAGAATGCTGCAGAAGCGGCGCACGGATCGCGCAGCGAGTTGGGAAAGTCTTTCTAACTCAAATAGATAGATTCGTGTGGAGGAACTATGCAGCTAAGGTTGCCCGCATCTGGCGTGGTGAGTTGGGAAAGATTTCCCAACTCGATTGGATATGGGTCCAGAGGAAAAATTATGGAAGAAAATCAAATACAAAATTACGCCTCGGCGGAACAATTTCTGGCAGAGGTTCCAAGGTTTACCAAAAAGAATCCACTGGAGGATACGAAAAAATTTTATGCATATATACAGCACTGTTTAGGTGGAAAGTACTGTGAGCATCGTCTGGGAAAAATTATTCATATTGCGGGCACCAATGGAAAGGGGTCGGTGTGTGCTTATCTGCAAAGTATTTGCAAGGAAAGTGGTTATCGGACTGGCATGTTTACTTCTCCTCATTTGATGACAACAAGAGAGCGCTTCTGTGTAGATGGTAACATTTTGTCCGAGAAGGAATTTTTAAATGCATTTTACTGGTTGTCAGATCAGATTAGAGCGTATCATACAATTCAGCCAGAGTATTGTCCAACGTATTTTGAGCGATTGTTTTTTATGGGGATTTATGTGTTTGCAAAGGCACAAGTTGATGTTTTGTTATTGGAGACAGGACTTGGTGGGCGCCTTGACACAACAAATGTAATAAAAAATCCTATTCTCACAATTATTACGGAGATTGGTCTGGATCATATGGAGTATCTTGGAGACACAATTGATAAGATTGCAGCCGAGAAGGCTGGAATTTTGAAATCGGGAGTGCCTGTCGTATTTTCGGACAGAAAAAAGCCGGCTTCAGCAGTTCTTTGTGAGAAAGCACAAAAACTTGGCTGTGAATGTCATGCAGTGTCGGAAAAGGACTATAAAATAAATGAAATTCAGAAAAAATTCATTGATTTTTCTGTTGTCAGTCGTTATTATGATTATGGTAGACTGAGTGTGGATACAGTAGCAGTTTATCAGGTCGAGAATGCAGCCGTTGCAATTCGCGCCGCTGAAGTTTTAAAGAGGGATTGTGGCTTAGAGAAAATTACTATAGAATCCATAAAAAATGGAATTAGAAAGATGCACTGGGCTTGTCGGATGGAAGAGGTTCAGCCAGGTGTATATATTGATGGTGCACACAATGAAGATGGGATTGCGGCGTTTGTGCAATCGTTAAAGCAAGCACCAATTTTTGCGGATACGAAATATAAGTTCGATAGAAGATGTGTGCTTATTTTTTCTGTTGTTAGTGATAAACAATATGATAAAATGATAGAGATGCTTTGTGGGCTTCCTATGGTTACAGATTTTGTGATTACGCATATTCCAGGAGAGCGTGGAGCGAAACTGGCAGAGTTGAGGAGTATATTTGACAGATATATCGGCGGAAATACACAGGAGATATATACTTATGAAAAAATAGAGGATGCAGTTGCATTTGGTTTATCAGTCGGAAAAGATGGAGGCAGGGTATATATTGTTGGTTCGCTGTATCTGGCAGGGATTGTGGAGGAAATCTTTGTTAAGAATAGTAAGAGGGCGTGATTCATGACAACGTTTGGAGGGGTATCATGATAGATTTTGAAGAAGAATTAAAGAAATTTCATCCTAGCCTGGAAATTGAGGATGTGGAGGATGCAATATATAATCAAGATGTGACAGACCTCGCGGATGTTTTGGTAAAACTAGTTAAGGAATCGAAGGAATCTGAGGAAGAGTAGGGGAGCTTGGTATGTATTGCTTTAATTGTGGATGTCTATTGTCTGAGAAAGATTTTTGTACAGGTTGTGGTGTAGATGTGGCGCTATACAAAAAAATTATGTATGCCGCCAACCGATTTTATAATGATGCGCTGGACAAAGCGAAAGTGAGGGATTTGTCTGGTGCGGTGTCAAGCTTGCGTCAATGTCTAAAATTAAATAAGTATCATATTGATGCGAGAAATCTGTTGGGACTCGTGTACTTTGAGCGCGGAGAGGTTGTTGCAGCGCTGAGCGAGTGGGTGATGAGCAAGAATGTACGAAACGAGAAAAATATTGCGAGTGACTACATAGATATGATACAGAATAATCCGGGAAGACTGGATTCCTTTAATCATACAATTAAAAAATATAATATGGCTTTGAATTACTGTCAGCAGGGCAGTCTTGATTTGGCAGTGATTCAGCTTAAGAAGGTCGTTTCAATGAATGCGCGATTTGTGCAGGCAAGGCAGTTGCTGGCACTTTTGTATCTGAACACGCAGGAGTGGGATAAGGCTAAAAAGGAGCTTGAGAAAGCTCTCAGTATAGATACAAACAATACAATTACGCTGCGCTATCTAAAAGAAGTTGAAGAAAGGACCCCAGCAGATGAGGAGCGCGTGCGCAAAAAGAAAGAGGCTGTGGTGTACCAAAGTGGCAATGAGACTGTGATTCAGCCAGTTGGAAAGAAAGATAGGACAGCTTTCCAGACAGTGATCAATATGTTGATTGGTGTGGCGATTGGTGTGGCGATTGCACGGTTTTTGGTACTTCCGTCAAAGATACTGAAGGCTCAGACAGAAGTCAATGAAAAGTACAAGGCAGTCAGTGAACAGTTGGATGCAAGGACTGTACAGATTGATGAACTGACAACGCAGATTAAAGAATTGACACAGGAAAAAGATTCTCTGACGAGCAGTCTGACAGAGGCTCAGGCAAACAAAGTACAGTTGATGGCCAATACGCAATTGATAGAAGCGGTCTTGATGAACATGAAAGGGACAGGGGATGAGATGGCGGTTGCGGAGGCTTTAGAGCAAATTAATGCAGAGTATCTGCAAAATGATGCCACAGAGAGTTACAGGGCGCTGTATGAAGCACTGCGGGAGGACGTGAGTAAAGTTGTAGCGAGAAATAGTTATAACGTGGGTTATGATGCATATCGGTCAGAGGATTATGACACGGCGATCAAAAACCTTGAGCGGGCGTATTCCTATGACCCAACAAACGGCGAGGCGTTGTATAATCTTGGTAATTCTTACAACAAGAAGGGGAATCTGGACAAGGCAGTGGAGATATACGAGCAGGTGGTGGAACTTTTTCCAAATACGGCGAAGGCAAGAAAATCACAAAATTACATAAAGGAAATTAAAGGTGAATGACAGCATGCTATAGAGATACAAAAGAGGACATACCAGTAGGGTACGTCCTCTTTTTATGCACACGGACGCGGAAAGGAAATATGCAGCGAAAGCTGCCCGCGTCCGGCGCGCGAGTAGGGAAGATGAGACTTCCCTACTCAATTGCATACGGGCACCCAAGAGAAAAATGTCAGCAAAGCTGACGGGTGCCCGGCGAGTAGTGGAAATTCCCTATTCGATTATGAATGAAGATGATTAGAAAAATGTGGGAAATGGAGGAGCATAAATGGAACAGAATATGGATGAGTATGCGATCATTGATAATTATTTGTGTATAAAGATGCCGCAGGAAGTGGATCATCATGGCGCGGCGGGGATTCGAGAGTGCGCGGACAGGCTGATTTTAGACGACAAGGTGAAAAATATAGTGTTTGATTTTGAAAACACAACGTTTATGGATAGTTCTGGCCTTGGGATTATTATAGGACGGTACCGTAAAATTTCCTGTTTTGGTGGAAAGGTGTACGCGATTAACACAAGTGAACGCATCAATAGGATTTTAAAAGCATCTGGTATGTCAGCGATTATAGAAATTCTGGCGTAAGCGATTGCTAATTTAGGAAGGGAAAAGGATTTTATATGGAAACTTTAAAGAACCAAATCTCTATGGAATTTGATGCCATATCGGAGAATGAGAGGTTGGCAAGGGTCGTGATAGCTGCGTTTCTCGCAGGGATTGATCCGACAATTGACGAGCTTGAGGACGTGAAGACAGCCGTGTCGGAGGCTGTCACCAATGCAATTATTCATGGTTACAAAGAAAATGGCGGAAAAGTGGTTTTGCGTGCAAGCCTTTCCGCAGACGGGAAACTTTCAGTTGATGTTATAGACCGTGGAGTGGGTATAGCGGATGTAAAAGAGGCAATGCAACCGCTTTTTACAACGGGTGCGCCTGCTGAACGGTCTGGAATGGGTTTTTCTTTTATGGAGGCGTTTATGGATGGACTGGATGTGGAAAGCGCCCCGGGAGAAGGAACTTGTGTACATATGTGGAAACGATTTAAGGAGCGACAGATGGTAGGAACAAAACCAATTCTTCAGGCAGCAGTGTGGAATAGAAGTGGCAGGGAATAGTATATGGAGGCGAAGGAACTTTTTATCAGGGCACAGAAAGGGGATAAGGAGGCGAAGGAACAGCTTTTTAAGGACAATATGGGGCTTGTGCATCATGTGATAAAACGCTATGTTAACAGAGTTGGAATCGAGACAGAAGATTTGTTTCAGATTGGCGCAATGGGACTTGTCAAAGCAATTGAAAAGTTTGATATAGATTATGGAGTGTGTTTTTCGACATATGCAGTGCCTTTGATTGTGGGAGAAATTCGGAGGTTTTTGCGGGATGACGGTATTATTAAGATTGGCAGAAGCGTAAAGGAAAACGGAAAGCGAATCGATTGGATTCGGGATGCATTTTGGAAAAAAATGGGCAGGGAGCCAACATTATCGGAGCTTGCAGAGGACTCTGGAATTGCTGTGGAGGATATTATAACAGCACTTGAGGCCTGCCGCGAAGTGGAGTCAATCTATAAGACAGTCTATGCATCTGATGGAAATGAGATGCTTTTGGTGGACATGCTTGGAAAGGAGGGTGAGAGTGATGAAATCGTAAATCGGCTGTTGTTGGAGAAGCTACTCAGTGCGCTTGACGAGCGCGAGAAAAATTTGATTCAATTGCGATATTTTGAGAATAAAACACAGATGCAGGTGGCGGGGGACCTTGGTATGAGCCAGGTTCAAGTTAGTCGGTTAGAGAAAAAGGTACTGCTTCGACTGCGGCAGGAAGCAATGGTGTAAATAAATGGGATGAATGCTATAAAGTTTGGTGGAAAAATGCCGATATTAAGAATAACTGGAAATATAGGGAAAGGACTTCCTATGTGTAAAATAGATTATTTAAAGAAAGGCTGGTATGAATATGAATGGAATCAATTACAGTTCACTTTTGAACAATACAGGAATTTTTTCAAATCAAACAAATAAGGATGAGGCAACTTTTACAGGGACAGTCACAGGAGCAAACAGAAAGGTATCAACAAAAAAGACAGATGTGGATAACAAACAGTCAAATGTGGACAGGGATACATATGAGTATAGTGGACAGACACGTGAAGTAAAGGCAGGGTACAGCAGACCAAAACGCACAGAGTCGTCTGAGTACAAGGCACTTGATTCCAATGGTATCCAAGAAGGTGTTCAGTTGAGCGATGCTGCGAAGGATTTGCTCGCAGAACTCAGAGAGAAATATGGCAATATGGATATCGCCGTGGCGGAGTGGTCTACGGATGAAGAGCAGGATTACTATGCAAGTCTTTCTGATAAAGATTACAGTGTGCTGATTAACCCTGAACTTCTTGAGAAGATGGCAACAGATCCAGCGGCAAGAGAGAAGTATGAGAGTATTCTTAGCGGCGCAGGCGAGAAGTTTGATACAATCAAGGAAGAACTTGGTGACGACGCAGATAAGATTCAAAGTTTCAGCATTACGCTAGACAAGGACGGAAATGTTTCTTATGCAGTAAAACTTCTCAAAGATATGCAGGAGAACAGTAACAAGGCAGATAAGAAGCAGCAGGAGCGCCTGGATGAGAAGCGCGCTGAGCGGAAGAAGGCTGAGGAGGATCGGGTTAAAAAAATTGAGGAGAAGAAGCAGGAGACTGAGAAGGTAGAGGCTTCTTCTATAGAAGAACTGATTAAGAAGATAAAAGAAAAACTTTATCCAGAGCAGGCAGAAACAGAAGAAATGTAGACATTGAGGAATATGTTACTGTTCAGACAGGACTTAGCATTTACTGCTAAGTCCGCAGGAAAACGTACTGGCTGCAAGTAAAAATCTATTTGCGAAGCAAATTTTGCATGGATTTTTGCCTGTTACTGGAACGGAGTGAACAGTAACAGAAATACAGAGAGGCAGATGATTCATCTGCCTTTTCTTATTGCCTTTTTATATAGAGGTGATATAATGTACGTGGAAGTATAATGCATGTTGACCATAAATCGATGGTCTTTCGGAGTTGCCGAGAATGCGAACTGAAATAGGAGGAACGAATGACGTGAAAATAGTAATTGCAGGGGATGGCAAAGTAGGTGCGATGCTGACAAAACAGCTCTCTGCGGAGGGCTATGATCTCACTTTAATTGATGCTGACCTGAAAGTGCTGGAATCCACAGAGGAACGGTATGATATTATAACAGTACAGGGGAACTGCGCATCGATGGAAATATTGGAGAGAGCTGGAATTAAGGACGCGGATTTACTGATTGCAGTGACAAACGCAGATGAAATCAATTTACTTTGTTGCATGACAGCACATGGGATGAATCCTGACATTCATACAATTGCCCGCATCAGAAATCCAGAGTATACAGACCAAATTTATAAGATGCGCAGTCTTTTTGCGCTCTCCATGATGATTAATCCAGAACGGCAGGCTGCTGTTGAAATTGAACGACTGCTAAAGTATCCTGGATTCTTAAAGCGGGATACTTTTGCAAAGGGGCGAGTGGAGATTGTAGAGCTTCGTGTGGAGGCTGGACATAAACTTTGTAATACAGCGTTAAATGATTTGTATAATATCGTAAAGTGTAAAATTTTGGTGTGTGCCGTGATTAGAAATGGCAAAGCAGTTACACCAGGTGGAGATTTTGTGCTGCTGGCGGGAGATCGTATTTTTGTGACAGCGCCAACCAATGTACTGACAACACTTCTAAAAAATCTGGGAATTATTACACATAAGGCGAAACGTGTTATTCTGTGTGGAGGAGGACGTGTAAGCTATTATCTAGCACATATGCTTATTAAAAATGGTGTGAGTGTTCAGATTGTAGAGCAGAATTATAACAAGTGCGTCCAGCTTTCCGATGCACTTCCGAAAGCTTCCGTGATTCATGGAGATGCCACAAAGGAATTTTTACTGGACAATGAAGGAATATCTGACTGTGATGCCTTAGTAACTCTTACAGGTGTGGATGAGATGAATATTATTATCTCTTTGTATGGAAGCAGTTGTAAGGTTCCACAGATTATTACAAAGCTTGGAAGACTTGAGAACAATACCATACTGGATGCACTTCCGCTAGGCAGTATTATCAGTCCAAAAGAGTTAAGCTGTAATACAATAGTGCAGTATGTACGTGCTATGAAAAATCAGACAGGAGCAGCGCTTACGGTATATACGATTGCGGACGGGCAGGCGGAAGCAGTGGAATTTATCGTGGACCAGAATACACTTCACTGTGGGGAACCGCTCAAGAAACTTCGGATTAAGAAGAATGTGCTGGTAGTGTGTATTATGCATGGCGCACAGCTTGAGATTCCCAATGGTGATTCCAGCTTTGTGCGGGGGGATACAGTCATAATTGTGACAATCGCTGACAGGGTTATCTATCAGTTGAATGAAATCTTTGAGAGCTGACTTTGAGCATCTTTGTTAGTAAAAGGGAGGATATGCAGTCATGAATTATAAAATGATGGGCAGATTTATAGGGCATATTCTGTTGGTGGAAGCAGTCTTTATGACGGTCCCGCTGGCAATTAGCCTAGCTCAAAAAGAAAGGATGGCAGCAATTGGTTTTGCTGCCAGTTTTGGTATTATTTTGGTTTTGGCGCTGCTCTTAAGTATACTGTGTAAGGGGAGTAAGAAAGGATTTCGGGCAAGAGAGGGGTTGGTGTGTGTCGGTGTGAGCTGGATTGTGATGAGTTTACTTGGCTCTTTGCCATTTTATATCTCTAGGGAAATTCCTTCGTATTTGGATGCGCTGTTTGAGACGGTTTCTGGATTTACCACAACAGGCGCGTCGATTCTGCCAGAGGTGGAGATACTTTCCAAAGGAATCCTCTATTGGAGAAGTTTCACTCATTGGCTGGGCGGAATGGGAGTGCTTGTCTTTGTGTTGGCGGTAGGGGCCTTTGGAGAGAGCAGTAAAGGGTTTACAATGCATCTTTTAAGGGCAGAAAGCCCAGGACCGCAAGTGGGAAAATTAGTTCCAAAGATGAAAAAGACAGCGGAGATACTATATCTGATTTATATGATGCTCACGATTGTAAATATCATTTTTTTGCTTGCGGGTGGTATGCCTTTGTTTGATTCTGTATGTACGGCATTTGGTACAGCGGGAACGGGAGGATTCGGAATTAAAAATGATAGTATTGCCAGTTACAGTCCGTATATTCAGAATGTATGTACTGTTTTTATGTTGCTGTTTGGTGTAAATTTTAGCTGTTATTATATGCTTTTGCTGCGCCAGTTTTACAGTGTGTTTAAAGATGAGGAACTGCGTCTTTACTTAGGAATTGTGCTTGGTAGTATTGTGTTAATCACCCTCAATGTCAGAGGATTTTATGGCACTCTGGAAGAGACTGTACGCCATGCAGCTTTTCAGGTGGCAAGTATTGTGACAACTACTGGGTTTGCGACGACAGATTTTGATTTGTGGCCCAGTTTTTCCAAGGCGATTATATTGGGATTGATGGTAATCGGTGCAAGTGCGGGAAGCACGGGGGGCGGATTTAAGTGTGCGCGGGTTTTAATTGTAGTTAGAAGCCTTCGCAGAAATCTGCGGCGTGCAATCTTACCGCAGAAAGTACAGGTTGTGAGAATCAATAATCATATGATTGATGAGAAAGTACTTGAGAATACCAATGCGTATCTTACTGCTTATGTTATTATTTTATTTGTCAGTTTTATCTTGGTGTCAATCGACCAATTTTCGATTACGACAAATATTACAGCAGTACTATCGTGTTTTAATAATATTGGTCCAGGGCTTGAGGCGGTGGGGCCTACCTGCAATTTTGGAGATTTTAGCTGGCTGTCAAAACTGGTGTTGATTATGGATATGCTTGCAGGCAGACTTGAGATTTTCCCAATTTTAATCCTGTTTTCCAGAAGCACATGGGGACGCCTAAAAAGTTGAAAAGATACTTGCAACGCTGTCCGTAGGAATGGGAGTATTATTTTTGTCAAAAATATAGACAGGCAGATGGTTTGTAGTACCTTCTTTCCATGCAAGGTGCTCTGGCGGAACATGGAGTGAGAAGCCACTTTCACGTTTGATTCGTGTTACATAATCCGTGATGGAATCCAAGGGGGTGTCAAACTCCATGCCATAAATGTAGCCATTGTCTGTTCTGCCAACATGATGGATATCGGAACCAGCAGTCATGGTGATGTGATGCTCCTTGGCATAACGGTATGCAAGACGGTTCTGCTCATGGGGATTTCCACAATTTGCCACTTCAAAAGCATCACATTGATGCGGGTGCACATAAACTTCAGACAGATATCCTCTTTCTCGAAAGGGATGTGCTTGTACGACAAGTCCACCATCAGCTTTGATTTTTTGGTAGTGTGTGATGTGGTCCCATGTTATCATTTCAGGGTGGTCCTTTAGCCATTTTTTGTCAAGTCCGTAGATAAGAAATTCATCACCGTAAAAACGACATTCCCATGCGAAAAATACTTTGAGTCCTTGTCGGTCTCCTTCCGCTTTGGCGTCCTCATAACCACTGCAAAAAATATCCACGCGCTCCTCCCACGGCAGATTTTCAGGAACACAACAGTTGCCATTAAAAAAATGGTCTGTGACAATTATACCATCATACCCGAGATTCTTGTAGAAAGAAATATATTCGGAACCTGCACTTTTAGCACATGCACTGGCAGCCGTTGTATGTAGGTGGGTTTCATAGATGTAAGACATATATTAAATACCTCCAAGATTGTTTTTTAATTCCAAGGAACCATTCAAAAGTTATTTCTTAACAGTTCCTAAGGAATTGTAGAAAAATATTATAACATAAAATTGATAGAAAGGGAATAAGAAGGAATGGAACAGGACAGAGCACCGCTTCTGGAGGCAGTCACCGAGTTTATTGATAGACGACCAGCATATTTCAGAGTACCTGGGCATCGGTTGGAAAGGGGAGTCAGCCCGCGCTGGACGGACAAGGTTGGAGAGAAAATTTTTTCCTATGATGTGACAGAAACCCCCCTCACCGACGACTTGCACTGCCCTGCAGGAGCGATTGATGCGGCCCAGAAACTGCTTGCTGCACTCTATGGAGCGGACCAAAGTTTTTTTCTTGTAAATGGGAGTACCTGTGGAAATGAGGCAATGATTCTCAGTGCAGCGCTTGCGGGAGAGAAGATTCTGGTTGCCAGAAATGCCCATAAGTCTGCGATGATGGGACTGATTTTATCCGGGGCAGAACCTGTATATTTAATGCCAGAGGTACTTTGCGAGTGGGGGATACAAGGCGAGATTACAGAGGCGTCTGTCAGAAAAGGATTTGCTGAAAATCCTGGCTGCAAGGCGCTTTTTATGGTGAATCCAAGTTATTATGGGGTGTGCTCCGACTTGGCGGCGATAGCGAAAGTCTGTCATGCATATGGTGCTCTTTTGCTGGTGGATGAGGCGCATGGAGGGCATCTTTATTTTCATAAAGAATTGCCTATGGGGGCACTTGAGGCGGGAGCAGATTTGTGTGTACAGAGTATGCATAAGGTGACAGGGGCCCTGACACAGAGTTCTGTGCTGCACAGTAAATATCACGGTGTAGGCGGCGCGGTACTGGAACGGATCACACAGAATTTACAGTTGGTGCAGAGCACAAGTCCAAGCTATATTCTGATGATTTCCCTTGACTGTGCGCGGTATGAGCTTGCGCTACATGGAACAGAAATGATGGAGAAAGCATTATTTCTCGCTGCATATGCAAGAAAAAGGATTGCAGAAATTGCGGGATTTCGCTGCATGAAGGGTGAGCGGTTTGACAGCACGCGCCTTGTGTTCTCTGCGCGTGAGATTGGATTGACGGGGTATGCATTAGAACAGATTCTCTATGAAAAATATGCAGTCAATATGGAACTAGCGGACCAGGAAAATGTGCTTGCGATTGTCACTTATGCAAATGAAATGCAGGATTTGGACAGACTGATTGCAGCATGTTCAGAAATTAGCAGAGCATATATAGGACATGCAGTTTTGCAAAGCGAAACTGTATATCTGCCATTTCCGCCACTTCCTGAGCAAGTTATGACACCGCGGAGTGCTTATTTTTCCAGCAAGATATCCGTTCGCTGGCAGGATGCAGTCGGTTTGATATCTGGTCAGATGATCGCACCGTATCCGCCAGGGATTCCAGTAATCTATCCCGGAGAACGAATCAGTCAAGAAGTGTGGGCGTATATCGATTGTTTTCGCAGGGAAGGATGTCATATGCATGGTTTGGACAAAGACGGAAAATTGGAAAAAATTCAGATAATACCTGTATAAGGAATTTCTAAATTGTGTTCTCACGGAATACATAGTTTATGCGCGTTCCTGACCCGTGAAAAGCAATATGCTTCCTTAATACAAAAAGCGGGCTTGACAGGTGCTGGGTTATGGTTGATAATAGACAAGGTAATATGCTGATAGCATTCTTAAATTGAGGAGGAGAAAAAATGAATGAGAAAGTGGCAGCGTTATTAAATGAACAGATTAACAAAGAGTTTTACTCTGCGTATCTGTATCTTGATATAGCAAATTTTTATACGAAAAAAGGACTGGATGGGTTTGCAAACTGGTATGAGGTGCAGGCAAAGGAAGAACAAGATCACGCAATGCTGATGTATCGATATCTGCAAAACAATGATCAGCAAGTTACGCTTGAGGCGATAGCAAAGCCGGATGCAGTTTTTGAGACATTGGTAGATCCGCTTAAAGTGGGTCTTGCCCATGAGCGCTATGTGACATCACTGATCAACACAATCTATGATGCAGCGCAGGAAGCAAAGGATTTTCGCACGACGCAGTTTCTGGACTGGTTTGTCAAGGAGCAAGGAGAAGAAGAAAAAAATTCTATGGATCAGATTACCAAAATGGAACTTTTTGGAGAGGATGCACGTAGTTTGTATATGTTAAATAGTGAGTTAGGAACTCGAGTTTATACGGCTCCATCACTGGTATTATAATATATTTATAAATCCCTTATTTCCAACAAGAGAGCTGGTTGAAACATCTTTGGATAATTTAACCGACGCAGTTGGAATAATTTTTCATAAATTTAAGTAAAAATGAAACACAATATATTTTGCATAAAGGAAAGTAAGGCGTATACTTATGAGGGTAGTGGTTTGCGATGATTGTATTGAAGATTTACAGACAATAGCAACGCTGCTAGAACAGTACAAGGAATCGTCCTCGGACGCTATATTTTCAGTTGAAAAATATCTGGATGCCACTGTTTTATACAACAAGATTTTGGCGGGGAGACAGGCAGATATTTACATATTGGATATGATTATGTCTGACAGGTCAGGACTTGATATTGGCAGTCTGATTCGCAAAGCCGATGGTGACGGTGTAATTATATATATTACTTCGTCGGATGATTATGCAATGGAGGCTTATGGGGTTCACGCGGCCCGATATTTATTAAAGCCAGTCAGTGAGGAAAATTTTTTTGAGGCCATGAATTTTGCGTGCTCCTGTATCAGAACATGTAAAGAACATTTGTTTTTGATAAAAACAAAGGAAGGCACCCTTTCGGTGTCCTATTCTCGAATAGAATATATTGAGAACTACTCACGAACATTGAATGTCTGTTTAGATGATGGCGGAAATATTAGAAGTATTTTTATCAGAAAATCGTTTGATGAGGAAATTCGAGAAATTGCAGGAGACAAAAGTTTCTTACAGGTACATAAATCCTTCCTGATTAACATGAAACATGTAAAGAAATTAGAACAGAATGAAATTGTGATGGAGAGCGGGAAAAGGATTCCTATCAGTAAAACCAGAGCTGCGGATGTAAAACGAACCTATCTGCAATTTCTTTCTGCATGTTATCGATAGGGGAGGACAAAAGATGTGAACTACAAAAATATTTTATACACGACTAGCCATGTCTTTTTGATGCTGTTTATGTACCTGTTTATTGTGCATCGGTATTCTAAAAAGAAAACGGTGGGGGTGTGTATCGCTTCCTTTTTGATTCTGACTACAACTGACGTTCTAAAGCTGAATTTTTTTCCAGACAGTCAGTTGTGTTATCTGCTGGTGACAATTTTTCAGATTTGTGTGACACAGTTTACAGGGGTATATATTGCAAAATATCGCGACAGTAAGCTTTTATTCATAGGACTTAGTGCTTCCAACTATGTTATTGCAGGGAGTGTCATGGCGATAATCTTGTATATTTGGACGGAAAATATGGTGATTTCTATGGCGGGAAGCATAGTGATTCATATTGCTATTTTATTTGTATTGTATGTTCGAATCAGAGCAATTTGGTTTCGATTTCAGGAGCGGGAGTCAGGGAAAAGCTGGTGGGAGTTGTGCCTGATACCCGTGTTTTTTTATTGTGGTTTTTGCACACTGGCATTTTTCCCAGTCAAACTTGAAGAAAATCCACAGAATATTCCAGCGGTTTTAACATTTCTTATCACAATGTTTGTCTCTTATGTGGTTGTGCTGCGATATCTGGAAAGCGAGTCAGAGCGGACAGGGATTTATTGGAAAAATATATTTTTTGAATCCTATATTAAAGGGTTGGAAGCACAGTACAGTTTGGTAGAACAGTCAGAGCGCAATTTGAAGATATTGCGCCATGATATGCGCTATTATTCTGGTATGATTGATGCTTTGTTGAATCAGCAAGCTTACGATGAGATTCGGAATGTGACAGCACATATTAAGGTGGTCTCTGATGAGAACAAAATAGTGAAGTACTGTGAAAATCTCATGGCAAATTCTATTATCTCTCACATGATGGAGCGAGCGCGACAGTATGGTGTGTCTGTGCAGCTTGAAGCGGCTGTGCCGCGAGAACTTCCATTTAATAACTATGAGTTTGCTGCAGTGATTGCCAATTTGATTGAGAATGCGGTTCGCTGTGTGAGTGGATTGCAGACAGAGGAGAAATGTGTGGAAACAAAGATTGAGTGTGATGAGAAACATGTGTTGATTCATGTTCAAAATGCATATGAAAAAGAAATTATGCTTGATGCGACGACGGGCCTTCCAAAGAGTCAGGCAGGGGAAGGACATGGTTTGGGAATGCAGAGTGTACAGGCATTTTCAGATAAGATTGGCGGGAATATTGGCTGTTACTGTGAAAAAGGGATTTTCCATATCTTGCTGTTTGCAAAGTTTTAAGCCTGAGAAAAATTTGTTGTTATAATTCACTCCTATGCCAGATTTCGTATCTATTTATGATGGTTGGTGTGAATTGTGACAATTGATGCACACAAAATGCC
>DEPD01000127.1:33321-43757 GCA_002358575.1 Lachnospiraceae bacterium UBA3401
ATGCAGCAAGTGCATGGTGTCAGTGTGAAAAGTAACAATTTGTTTTTTACATTTGATCAAGGCTGTCGGGAAGAGTTGATATTTAGTGAAATGTGTGGTATACTTGGCAATAATTATAAGCAATTGTTAATGTTTTCTGACGAAATGGGAGAGAGAAATGATAGAGAACGAATCTGCTGAAAATTATCTGGAAACAATATTGATATTGAGCAAAAGGCTTCCTGTTGTGCGTTCGGTTGATATTGCGAATGAACTTGGCTTTAAGAAATCAAGTGTGAGCATCGCGATGAAAAATCTGCGAGAAAAAAATCATATAACCGTCACAGACGCTGGTTTTATCTATCTTACGGATTCTGGCAGCAGGATTGCGCAGATGGTGTATGAGCGGCATGAATTTATTTCTGGCTGGCTGATAGAGTTGGGCGTTCCTGCAGAGATCGCTGTTGAAGATGCGTGTAAAATAGAGCACATACTAAGCCAAGAAAGCTATGATGCCATCAAGAAATTTGTAAGACAGCATCTTGAGTAGGAAAATTACACTTTATTTGAGAAAGAAATCCCAAAATATGTTCTGAATTTGGATTCTTGTTGTGAACTACCGTACCTTGTATATTTTACGTGCCGAAAGAAGCTTGGTTTTTGCATAAATTTCTTGGCATAACCTCATATTATACAGTTATCAATGTTCGTGTATGGGTAAATTATAACAGAAAATATAGATTGTGGAAACCGCTAGTTTTGTGGTCTTAACCCATCATCTAAAACGAATGGGATTGCGACCACATTATTTCAAACGGTTTAAAATATGTTAAACTAACAATAATAATAGTTTGAAGAAAGAACATAAAGGAGGAATTTGTATGAAACTTACCTTTGTAGGAGCGGACCATCAGGTAACAGGAAGTTGTCATTTCATGCAGGCGTGCGGGAAGAATATTCTTGTGGATTGTGGTATGCAGCAAGGCTCGAATCCCTTTGAGTGCTGTGAGCTGCCTGTCGATGAGGCACAGATTGACTATGTGTTTCTGACACATGCACATGTAGATCACTCAGGAAATTTGCCATTGCTGTATGCGAGAGGCTTTCGTGGGCAGGTATTTACAACAGAGGCATCTGCGGATTTGTGTTCGATTATGTTGCGGGACTGTGCGCATATCCAGATGCAGGAGGCAGAGTGGAAGAACAGAAAGGCAAAGCGGCATTCTGGACTTGAGATTGTTGAGCCAGCCTACACTATGGAGGATGCTGACGGTGTGATTAAAAGCATTATTCCATGTGCATATAACAAAGATGTTGAGATTAGTGATGGTATTCGCATTCGGTTTACAGATGTGGGGCATCTGCTTGGATCTGCCAGCATTGAGGTTTGGCTGACGGAGAATGGTGTGACAAAGAAAATTGTTTTCTCGGGGGATATTGGAAATAAAAATCAACCGCTTATCAAAGATCCGATTTATACAAAAGAGGCAGATTATGTTGTTATGGAAGCAACTTATGGAGACCGGTATCACCCCAAACAAAAGGAAGGGTATGTCTCTGACCTCGCTGAGGTAATTAATCGAACTTTTGCGAAGGGGGGCAATGTTGTCATTCCTTCGTTTGCGGTGGGCAGGACGCAGGAAATTTTGTATTTTCTAAGGAAGATAAAGGCAGATAATATGATACCGAATTTTCCGCGCTTTGAAGTGTATGTAGATAGTCCGCTTGCTGTGGAGGCGACAGGGGTATTTCAGAAAAATATATATACTTGTTTTGATGAGGAAGCAATGGAGCTGGTGAACAAAGGCATCAATCCATTAAATTTTCCAGGATTGAAACTTGCTATTACCAGCGAAGAATCGAAAGAGATTAACTTTGATATGACGCCGAAAGTGATTATTTCTGCAAGCGGTATGTGTGAGGCAGGACGAATCCGACATCATCTCAAACACAACCTCTGGAGGCCGGAATGCACGATTCTTTTTGTGGGATATCAGGCTGCAGGGACACTGGGGCGTATTTTAATAGAAGGTGCAGATGAGGTAAAACTCTTTGGTGAGGCAGTGGAAGTTCGCGCCAAGATAACACAATTGCCAGGGCTTAGTGGCCATGCGGATAAGGGTGGTCTGATAGAGTGGGTAAATGCTTTTGAGAAGAAGCCAGACAAGGTATTTATTGTGCATGGAGAGGACACTGCTTGCAGTCTGTTTGCGGATTGTCTGCGAACAGAGCATGGGCAGGATGCATATGCACCGTATTCAGGCACACGTATTGACCTTCTTACGGGAGCTGTTGAGTTTGAGGCTTCACCTGTTGCAGTCAAGAAACGTCTGCGCAGTATATCTGATGTATTTGCAAGACTGTTGGCTGCTGGACAGCGGTTGATTGCCGTTATTTACAAAAATGAAAGTAGACCCAACAAGGAGCTGGCAAGATTTGCAGACCAGATTAATTCCCTTGCGGATAAATATGAATAGAACGATTGAAGGAGAAATGGTATGAATGTAATAGCGGCTGTGGATAACAATTGGGCAATCGGGTGCCAAAACAGTTTGTTGGTGCGCATTCCAAGGGACCAGAAGCAGTTTCGGGAGATGACAGAGGGGAGCGTAATCGTGATTGGCAGAAAAACTTTGGAGACTTTTCCGCAGAAACAGCCGCTAAAAAATCGTGTGAATATCATTCTGTCGCGGGATAAACAGTATCAGGTAAAAGATGCCTTTGTCGTCCATTCTATGGAAAAGCTTTTGGAAGAGCTAAAAAAATATGATAACAAAGAAGTTTATGTGGCAGGGGGAGCGAGCGTGTATGAACAGCTCCTCCCTTACTGTGACACAGCCTACATTACAAAAATAGATTATTCCTATCAGGCGGATGCGCATTTTCCGCGGCTTGACAGGTTGTTGGATTGGGAGATGACCCAGGAGAGCGAGGAGCAGACTTATTTTGACCTCACGTATTATTTTCAGAAATATGAACGGAAATGTTGACTTTTGTATTTTATCGTATAATAATAAAAAATTAAGGAATACAAAAGATTCTGAGTATTATTTCTATGAACAGGAGGAGGACGTGAAAATGGAGAAAAAAGATTTGGATTGGTCCGGCCTTGGCTTTGGCTACAGACAGACCGAGAAAAGGTATGTAACAAATTTTAAAAATGGTGCATGGGACAAGGGCGGTCTTACAGAGGAGGCCAATATTGTTCTAAATGAGTGTGCTGGAGTTTTGCAGTATGCACAGACCTGTTTTGAGGGGTTGAAGGCATATACGACACAAGATGGAAAAATTGTTGTGTTTCGACCGGATTTAAATGAACAGCGTATGCATGACAGTTGTGTGCGCCTTGAGATGCCGTCACTTCCAGAAGGGCGTTTTGTGGAGGCTGTCAAACAGGTAGTCAGAGCAAATGAGGCTTATGTGCCTCCTTACGGTTCTGGTGCTACGCTCTATGTAAGACCATACATGTTTGGTACAAATCCTGTGATTGGGGTAAAACCAGCAGACGAATACCAGTTCCGAATCTTTACAACTCCAGTGGGACCTTATTTTAAAGGTGGCGCGAAACCATTGACAATTAGAGTCAGTGATTTTGATAGAGCGGCGCCAAATGGAACAGGGCATATTAAAGCTGGCCTAAATTATGCGATGAGTCTACATGCAATAGTCACTGCACATAAGGACGGATTTGATGAAAATATGTATCTTGACCCAGCAACGCGCACCAAAGTTGAGGAGACAGGCGGTGCAAACTTCCTCTTTGTAACAAAGGATAATAAGGTTGTCACACCGAAGTCAAGTAGTATTCTTCCTTCTATCACACGGCGTTCTTTGATGGTGGTTGCGAAGGAATATCTTGGTCTGGAAGTAGAGGAACGGGAAGTGTTCTTTAATGAAGTGAAAGATTTTGCAGAGTGTGGACTGTGTGGAACTGCCGCGGTAATTTCTCCTGTTGGAAAGATTGTAAATAAAGAGGAGGAAATTTGTCTGCCGTCTGGTATGGATGAGATGGGACCGATTACCAAAAAACTTTATGATACATTGACAGGTATCCAGATGGGACGTATTGATGCGCCTGCAGGATGGATTGTGGAAGTGTAACAATTAAAATATTTTAATCGAGTAGGGGAGGTGAGATTTTCCTACTCGATTTTTTATGCACAGACCCGTGCAGAGGAAATATGCCGTTAAGGCGGCGCACGAATCGCGCGGCGAGTAGGGAAGATGGGACTTCTCTACTCGATTGCACATGGGCACCCAGAGGAATTATACAGTTAAAGCTACTCGTGCCCAGCGTGGTCTTAAGGCATTAGAGACAGATAGTTGAGCGTTCCAGGAGAAACATCTGTTCCTTTTTCCAGTAAGGAAATAAGTCCCTGTAAGGTTTCCATGGTTTCTTTGGGTGTGGATGGAATTAAGGAATTGTCCAGCTTGACAGCGATTACGATCAACGCAATCTCTGCAAGTGCAGCGGGATTATCAAAATGAATCTCGCCTTGTTTAATGCCTTGTTTAATAATTTCTGTCAGGTCAGGCTTTAATTCTGTCACAACATGTGACAGGTATTTCTGATGTAGAAAAGCAAGATCTTGTGCGCTTGCGTTGTCTGTGGAATTATCGTTTTGCTTGACAAAGGCTGTAGAGGAATTTTGACATGCCTGAAACAGCATTGCCATGCGCGCAAAGGGGGAAATCTCTGTCTGCGCGGCAAGGTTTTTGGCAGTGAGGAGCGGTTTTTCGTAGCTGCGCTCTATCAAGGCATCTAGGATTGCTTCCTTGGATGGAAAATAGTAATAGATACTTCCTTTTCCAATACCTGCCTTTTGTGCAATCTCGCTGACAGAGATATTCTGTATTTTCTTTTCTTCTAGTAACCGTTGGAGTGCGTCCAATATTAGGTTATATTTTTTCTCGCTTTTTTTTGTGTCGGGCATAAAGAATGCCACCTTTCTTTTTTAGGTTAAATTTCATTGGCTGTGCGTATAATCAAGACAAGTATATCACAATTATTTTTTGGGAACAATGAAAAAAATGTTATAAAAAGATACGAAAATCAGGGAGAAAATTTGGAGAAAATATACTTGACCGATGGTCGAAAAATATGGTAGGATAGAAGAAATTAAAGTCGACTGATGGTCGAAATGTGTCGAATAAAAAACTTGTTTACTCAGCCGCAGTTCGCTTCAGTTTCATTTCAAGTTTCAATTTTTTATTTAATGGAGGAAAGATATGACATACGCAGATTTTTTTTATGAGGTTAAGGGAAAATTTATGGGAGCAGATGTGAGCGATATTCATGAGCATCTGGCATATCAGTTTAATATTGAGGACGAAGAAGCAGGTGGAGCGTTCTATGTGGAGGTTAAAGATGGTGTGCTCTATGTAGAACCATATGAGTATTATGATCGAGATGCAATGTTCATCAGCACACCGGAAATATTTCGTAAAATTGCAGATGGTGAGATGGACCCTGTGTGGGCGTTCACAACACAGAAGCTCCGCGTGGAGGGAAATATTGATAAGGCGTTAAAGTTAAACGATATTATCCAGCGCAAGAAAAAAGAGCTCAAAAAGGAAGCAAAAGAGGCTAAGAAGGCTGAGAAAGAAACAAAAAAGGCAGAGAAAGAAGCCGCAAAAGAAACGCTTAAGGAAAAGAAGAAAGCGGAGAAGTAATGAAGTAATTTAATGCAGTGTGGAGGCGCAGACAATGGGAATGATGAAAAAAGCGATAGCGTGTGCGGGTGTGCTTGCAGCCGCAGGTATCGGAGAGACTGCCTATTTTTATAGGCGGACAATGAAGCGGAACAATGCGAAGGTGGAGCGGACAATGAAAATGTCTGGGACAGACTGGAGCCAGTATGCACCAATGATGCAGGAGAGAAAGGCGTTTATGCTTGAGCAGAGCCATAGAGATGTCACGCAGACATCGTTTGACGGATTGAAGCTTCATGCGACTTATTTTCCGGCAATTAATGATAAACAAGGCGGGAAAAAGGTTGCAATCTGTTTTCATGGATATACAAGTCAGGGAATGTCCGATTACATTGGATTGTCGGATTATTATCTCAAAAAGGGATATGCGATGCTGCTTCCAGATGCAAGAGCACACGGCACGAGCGAGGGTGAGTATATTGGTTTTGGCTGTCTGGACAGAAAAGATGCACTTATGTGGATTAATTGGGTGGTGCAAGAACTCGGGGAAGATGTTGAGATTATTTTACATGGGACGTCGATGGGTGGTGCAACCGTGTTGATGGCGAGCGGACTCGACCTGCCTGCGCAAGTGAAAGGAATTGTTTCAGATTGCGGTTTTACCTCTCCCAAGGAAGTCTTCACACACGTACTGCATACAATGTATCATTTGCCTGCATTTCCAGTGATTCCGGGTGCGGATGCCATTAATAAAAAACTTGCTGGCTACGGCATGGACGAGTGTAATGCAAAGCGCGAGGTGGCACATGCAAAGGTTCCTATTTTGTTTATTCATGGCTCAAATGACACCTTTGTTCCGGCACATATGTGCGATGAGATTTATGATTGCTGCGCGTCGCCAAAGCGAAAATTGATTGTGGAAGGTGCCGCACATGCAGAGAGCTACTATAAGGACACTGAGAACTATGAGAAGGCACTCGATGCGTTTTTTGATTCATTGGCGGTGCAGGATTAATTGGAAATAAAGGGAGATTATCATGAAGACAAGAAAAGGATATAAGACATACCCGTTGACGGCTGCGCAGAAGTACCATTTTTATTATGCGGATTACTGCCCGGGCAAGGAGATTCTCAATGTTGGCAGCAGCCTTACCATTGAGTTTGAGTTGAATATTGATGAGCTTAGAAAGGCAATCTACAAGGCATATGAGCGCAACGAATCCATGCGCGCTAGACTTGTGTATGACGAGAAAGAGAAGACATGGTATCAATACATTGTGGATAAAGAGGAGCGTGAAATTGAGTTTGTGGATTTCACAGATAAGACTATGGAGGAAGCGGACGCGGAGATGACAGCGTGGACGCGCGTTCCTTTTGGTCAGGACGAGCCAATGAATAAGATTGTCATTATCAAGACACCAGACAATTTTGAGGGTATGTTTATTGTGGGCGATCACAGATTTTTGGATGCGCAGTCCTTGATTGGCTTTATGAAGGATGTTATTGAGTTGTACTGCAACGCAAATTTCGAGAATGTGCCCTATCCGGCTGATACGCGTTCTTATATTGAACAGATTGAAAAGGATTTTGCCTATGAGGCTGGCAGCAAAGCGCAGACAAGAGACAGAGAATATTTTCATAAAATGTTTGAGGCGCCAGAACCTATTTACAATGGAATTGACGGAAGGAAAAGACTGGATGATGCGAGACACAAAATGAATAATCCTAATCTTAGAGCAGCACCAACAGGTTCTGACAGCTTTGTGGCAGACATTGATATTTTTCATTTGGAAGGAGAGCCAACAGCTCGTTTGATGAAATTCTGTGAACAACAGCATATTTCCTTGCAATGTCTGCTCATTATGGGAATCCGTACCTATCTGCAAAAAATGAATAGCTGCGATGATATATCTATGATGGTTGCGTACGCCCGCAGAGCAACTTTGCTTGAAAAGAAATCTGGTGGGACGCGTATTCATAGCTTTCCATTCCGAACGATTATTTCTGAAGACAAGACTTTTATGGAGGGTATTCTGGAAATTAGGGACAAGCAGAATGAAATTTTCCGCTATGTGAACTTTGATCCTGTGGAGTGTATGAATTACAAGAAAGAGGTTTATAAAACACCACTGGGCATGGGTTATGAGACGGTGGCGCTCACATATCAGCCGGCAACATTGCGCGAGAAAGGTCTGGTTGATTTGGGTGATATTCGCTACAAGACAAAGCGGTATGGCAATGGGTACTATGCGGATGGTCTCTATCTGACCGTGATGCACAGACCAGAGGATAATGGTTTGGATTTTAGTTTTGAACATCAAGTAAAAGCATACAGCAGAGAGGCACTTGAGCTGTTCTATTACTATATGTGTAAGATTATGTTTAAGGGTATCGAGAATCCAAATCTTAAGATTGGCGCTGTAATAAAATTAATTTAAAATTATAATGGTTCTCTTTTTGTTGGCAGTGGATAGTATCGGGTACAAAAAGACTTTGAGAGTCTATTAGAAGGAAAGGCAGGAATTGCAATGTTTGAAAAATTGGCAGATATCATTACAAATTATGTCGAGGTAAAGAAGGAGGATATAAAGCCAGAGTCTCGTTTTATGGAAGATTTAGGTTTTAGTTCGTTCGATTTTATGAGTATGCTCGGCGAGGTGGAGGAAGAGCTTGATATCGAAATTAATCCTGAAGAAGCTGCGGATATTCGCACTGTTCAGGAGGCAGTGGATTATTTGGAAAAGCTGTAAAGTAAGGCAGAGAAAATATGCCATTAAGGCGGTGCATAAGGCATACGGTGAGTAGGGAAGAGGACTATTTACTACTTGATGGCAAATAGTCCCAAGAAAAATGTTAACTAGAGCCAATGGGTGGTTGGCGCGGAAGATAGTGGAAGATTAAAGGGGAAACGATGGAATGTCAGGAATGTCAGGGGTATAACATTGGAAATTCCTAGAAACACATAGAAGGGCATGGTCAAAGATATGAGTGAGATTTATCATACAATACGGGAGCTGTTGGTGGCTGCCGAGCGGAATTTTGGTGAGCAAGATGCATTTTGCTACAAGGTGAAGAATAGTGAGGACAACGGCAAAAAAGAAGTGAAAGTTGCTGCAAAGACCTACACGCAGTTAAAGAATGATACCGAATGTTTTTCGGCTGCGTTGGCTGCTCTCGGGGAACAAGGAAAACATATTGCAGTTATTGGGCCAACGTCTTACTCGTGGGTAGTCACATATTTTGGCGTTGTGGGTAGCGGAAGTGTTGCGGTGCCGCTTGATGCGAATCTGCCTGATGAAGATTTGTGCGAGTTGATTGATCGCGCAGACGTGACAACACTTGTTTATGACGAGACAAAATCTGGTGTGGCACAATTGGCAGAACAGCGCTGCGAAGGATTAAAACGTATCATTTGTATGGGCGAGCCACAGGGAATTGAAAATGGTTTGTCCTTGTGGAATTTGATTGAAGAACAGAGTGCTGGCTTTGATTACATGCCAAATCCAGAAGACCTTGCGACAATTATGTTTACATCTGGCACTACTGGAAAGAGTAAGGGGGTAATGCTCACGCATAGAAACTTGGCGGAGAATGCAACCTGTTTGGATATGGGGTTGGAATCTGGAATTGTGATTATGTCCGTACTTCCAATTCATCACGCTTACTGTCTTAGCATGGATATTTTAAAGGGAATTTCAATTGGTGCCATTATTTGCATCAATGATTCGTTACTGCGTGTGGCAAAGAATATTAAGCTCTTTGAGCCAAATATGATTTTGATGGTTCCGTTAATGATTGAGACACTTGCAAAGAAACTTGAGGAGGCGTCATGGATTCCAGCACCGCTTGTCAAGGCAAAAGTGTTTGGGAAACAGTTTCATACAGTGTGTAGTGGTGGTGCATATCTCAATCCATCTTATTTGGAGATGTTTAAAAAATATGGTATTACAATTTGGCAAGGTTATGGCATGACAGAGTGTTCACCAGTAATTAGTACAAATTACGGAACGTTTATGAAGGAGGGATCTGTTGGAAAGTTGATGCCTAACTGTGAGGCAAAAGTGGTGGATGAAGAACTCTGGGTGAAGGGTTCGAGCGTTATGCAAGGCTATTACAAAATGCCTAAGGAGACGGAGGGGACGCTTTCTGACGGTTGGCTAAAGACAGGTGATCTGGGATATGTGGATGAGGACGGCTATGTTTTTCTTACTGGACGCAAAAAGAATTTGATTATTACACCAAATGGCGAGAATGTATCGCCGGAGGAAATTGAGAATAAGCTTGGTGAGAATCGTCTTGTGCAAGAGGTATTAGTGCGCGAGAGCGATGGTGCGATTGAGGCGGAAATTTTCCCAGATTACGAGTATGCAGGCAAAAAGAAAATGAAAGATATACAAAGTGAGTTGCAAAATGTTATTGACGCATACAATAAAACAGCGCCGCTTTATAAGAGGGTGTTTAAACTAAAAATGCGTGAGACAGAATTTGAGAAAAATACAACAAAGAAGATTAAGCGGTTTTAAGTCAAAAGCGGCAGTTCTTTAGTGTAAAGATTTTTGTAAACTAGAATAAGGAGAATCTTAGAATGTATGGTGCGGTATTCGGCGATATTATCGGCTCCACCTATGAACTCCACAACGTAAAAACCGTAGACTTCCCGCTGTTCCCTGCCGGAAGTACTTTTACAGACGACACGGTTATGACCATAGCCGTAGCAGAAAAATTACTGACCCAGTCACAAAGCAAACATTTTCTCCTGCCGTTGCAAATCACTTCTGCCAAAAGTTAGGAACTGTAGAAAAATA
>DEPD01000127.1:44090-52242 GCA_002358575.1 Lachnospiraceae bacterium UBA3401
ATAACTGACGCATCTTGACTTGTCTATTTCTCCGATAGCGCAGCACAAAAATATAGAAAGTTATTTTTCACGGATGATATATAAAGTTGAGTGGAAAGATAAAAAAATACTTGCAATGATTTTTCTCATGTGCTATTCTAAGAACATCAAAAAATCTTGGAATAGAAATGAGAATAATATAGATTTTAGGTAAATGCAATGAAAGAGACTCTTGCCAATGAAAACGACAGGAAGATGGCGTCACCGACTGAGAGCGCTGTCCGCGGAAACTGGTGAAGGGAACACTCTGGAGCAGATTACTCGAAAAGGTGTAGGAGAGGTCACTCCTTAGTAGAGTAATACGTAAGCGTGCGTTAAACGTAAGAGAGGATAAAACGATTAGATGATAGCGTCAAATATTTTATCAATGTGGGTGGTACCGCGGGTATATTTCAATTATCCGTCCCGGAATACATTTTGTGTTCTGGGATTTTTTTATGCACACGAACGCGGAAAGGAAAATTGAAGAATTGCAGAAATAAGCAAGTATCATAAGGAGGATATAAAATGTACAGAGACATTACAATGAAAGAAATCAGTGAACAGCATATTGGACAGACATTACAAGTTGCAGGATGGGTGGAGAATATTCGCGATCATGGCGGTGTATCGTTTATCGATTTGCGCGATATGTACGGTGTATTGCAAGTGGTTATGAGAGACACAACACTTTTGGACGGCATTACAAAGGAGATGTGTATTTCCATTGAAGGACCTGTGGAAAAGCGGGATGAGGACACTTACAATCCAAAGATTCCGACAGGAACGATTGAACTTGAAGCAAAAAAGGTAACAGTGCTCGGAAAGGTATATCAACAGCTTCCTTTTGAGATAATGACATCAAAAGAGACAAGGGAGGATGTGCGGTTAAAGTATCGTTATTTGGACCTCAGAAATAAAAAGGTAAAGGACAATATTATTTTTCGCTCACAGGTTATCAGCTTTTTAAGAGAAAAAATGACGGAGATGGGATTTTTGGAGATTCAGACGCCGATTTTGTGCGCGTCATCGCCGGAGGGAGCAAGGGATTATATTGTTCCGTCAAGAAAATATAAGGGTAAGTTTTATGCCCTTCCACAGGCACCACAACAATATAAGCAGCTTTTAATGGCATCAGGATTTGACAAGTATTTCCAGATTGCACCGTGCTTTCGAGATGAGGATGCGCGCGCGGATCGTTCTCCTGGTGAGTTTTATCAGCTTGATTTTGAGATGAGTTTTGCGACACAGGAGGATGTGTTTAAAGCAGGAGAGGAAGTGCTGTCAGCAACATTTGAGAAATTTGCGCCGGAGGGATTTGCGGTGACAAAGGCGCCCTATCCAATTATTAGTTACAAACAGGCAATGCTGGAATTTGGCACGGATAAACCAGATTTAAGAAATCCACTGCGCATTATTGATGTGACAGATTTTTTCCAGAAATGTTCGTTTAAACCTTTTATTGACAGGACAGTGCGGGCAATTAAGGTACATGCCGAGATGTCAAAAGGTTTCCATGAAAAACTTTTGAGTTTTGCGACTGGTATGGGAATGGGCGGTCTTGGATATCTTGAGATTGATGCGGATAAATCGTACAAAGGACCGATTGATAAATTTATTCCAGAGGAACTCAAATCAGAGCTTGCCGAAATTGCAGGGCTTGTATCTGGAGATACGGTTTTCTTTATCGCGGATAAGGAGGAGCGGGCAAATTACTATGCAGGGCAGCTTCGCATTGAGCTTGGAAAGAAGCTGGACCTCTGTGAAAAAAACGCGTATCGTTTTTGTTATATTAATGATTTTCCAATGTTTGAGCGTGACCCTGAAACAAAGCAGATTGGTTTTACACACAATCCTTTTTCCATGCCGCAGGGCGGTCTTGAGGCATTAAACAGCGAGAATCCGCTGGATATTCTGGCGTATCAGTACGATATTGTATGTAACGGTGTTGAATTGTCGAGTGGCGCTGTTAGAAATCATGATATGGAGATAATGGTGAGGGCGTTTGCGATTGCAGGATATGATGAGGAGACACTGAAATCAAAGTTTGGTGCATTATATCAGGCATTCCAGTTTGGAGCACCGCCACACGCAGGCATGGCGCCAGGGATCGACAGAATGCTAATGCTGTTAAAGAACGAAGAAAATATTAGGGAAGTGATTGCATTCCCAATGAGTGGTTCGGCACAGGATTTAATGTGCGGTGCACCGAATGATGTCACAGAACAGCAACTGCGCGAAGTGCATATCAAGGTGAGGGACTAAAAAATAAAAATTTCATCTAGGAAAGGATTAAAATATGGCAAATGTGATTACAGATGAGACAATTGAGTATGTGGGGATTCTTGCCAAACTTGCGCTCTCGGAGGAGGAGAAGGAGCAGGCAAAGAAGGATATGGGCAGGATGTTAGACTATATTGACAAGTTAGCAGAGTTGGACACAACAGGGATTGAGCCAATGTCCCACATCTTTCCAGTGCAGAATGTATTTCGTGAGGATGTAGTGACAAACGGCGACGAGAGTGAGAATATTTTAAAGAATGCGCCCGCCGAGAAGGATAATATGTTTATGGTGCCGAAAACATTTGATTAGGAATTTTTCAGAAATTATCAATGATAGATATGGTTTGATGAAAACTTCAATTTTGTACAATACTTTTTTGACGTTTTCGTTATTGTATTTCGTTATGCTTACAGCAAATGAAATTTGCGTGAGTATCACACCTGCCGCAGCCACAAGATAGCATGTTTCTATATGCGGCTGTTCGCATCATTTATATACTGGGCAGTCAAGCTTTTTGACCGCTAGAGCGTGTTCTGCAGAAATGGAGGGATAAGATGGATATTTTAGCATACAGTGCCGTGGAACTTTCTGCGGCAATTAAGGAGGGTAAAGTCACCGCAGTGGATGCCATGGAGGCGGTACTTGCGCGCATTGATGAGAAGGAGAGCATCATCAATGCCTATGTGACAGTTGACAGAGAGCGGGCACTGCGGGCGGCCGCCGATGTGCAGGATAAGATAAAAAAAGGTGAGCTGACAGGAGCACTTGCCGGAGTGCCAGTTGCCATCAAGGACAATATGTGCACAGAGGGGATGCTGACCACATGCTCCTCGAAAATTTTGGAAAATTTTATTCCAACTTTTTCTGCGGAGGCAGTGCTCAATCTTGAGAAGGCGGGAGCGGTGATGATTGGCAAAACGAACATGGACGAGTTCGCAATGGGCTCCACGACAGAGACTTCCGCATATGGCGCGACCAAAAATCCGTGGAACACAGACTATGTTACAGGTGGTTCTTCAGGTGGTTCCGCGGCGGCAGTGGCAGCAGGAGAGTGTTTTTTTGCGCTGGGGTCTGACACAGGCGGCTCTATTAGACAGCCAGCATCTTTTTGTGGCGTGGTGGGGCTGAAACCTACATATGGGACGGTTTCACGCTATGGACTAATTGCATATGGCTCTTCACTTGATCAGATAGGACCATTGACAAAAAATGTGGCGGATTGTGCCGCTGTTTTGGAGGTGCTTGCATCTCACGACACAAAGGATTCCACTTCTGTGAAAAGAGATGACACGGATTTTACGGCAGCTCTAGTAGAGGACGTGAAGGGGATGAAAATTGGTCTTCCAAGAGATTATTTTGGTGAGGGGCTTGACGCGGAAGTCAGGGATGCTGTGCTTGCGGCGGCGAGGGTGCTGGAAACTAAGGGCGCGATAGTCGAGGAGTTTGACTTGCGTCTTGTTGAGTATGCGATACCAACATATTACACGATTGCAGCGGCGGAGGCAAGCTCGAATCTGGAGCGTTTCGACGGTATCAAGTATGGCTACCGCGCAGCGTCGTTTGAGGGGCTCCATAACATGTACAAAAAAACGCGTTCTGAGGGGTTTGGCGCGGAGGTAAAACGTAGAATTATGCTCGGATCATTTGTGTTAAGTTCCGGTTACTACGATGCTTATTATTTAAAAGCCCTGAAAGTAAAGGCAATGATAAAGAAAGCCTTTGATGAAGCCTTTGCAAAGTATGATCTGATTCTTGGTCCTGTTGCGCCAACCACTGCGCCAAAACTTGGCGAAAGCTTGTCCGACCCGCTGAAAATGTATCTCGGGGATATTTATACAATTTCGGTCAATTTGGCAGGGCTGTCTGGTATCTCACTTCCATGCGGAACAGATGCAAAGGGATTGCCAATTGGATTGCAGTTGATTGCAGATAGCTTTCAGGAGAAGAAACTGATACAGGCGGCGTACACTTATGAAAAACAGTATAAACTTGGTAAATAATTGACGCGACATTATCAAAATAAAAGGGCATAAGGAGTTGTAAAACGGAGAAAGAGGAGTGAGAAAATGGCAAAACAATATGAGACCGTGATTGGTCTGGAAGTTCATGTAGAGCTTGCGACAAAGACAAAGATATTTTGTGGTTGTTCCACTGCATTTGGCGGAGCGCCTAATACACATACCTGCCCTGTGTGCACAGGAATGCCAGGGTCCCTTCCAGTGTTAAACAAACAGGTAGTAAATTATGCGGTGGCAGTCGGGCTTGCCACAAACTGTACAATTACGCAGTACTGCAAATTTGACCGGAAAAATTATTTTTATCCAGACAATCCGCAGAACTATCAAATCAGCCAGCTCTATTTGCCGATATGCAGGAATGGACGTGTGGATATTGAGACTTCCGAGGGCAAAAAGTCTGTGGGAATCCACGAGATTCATATGGAGGAGGACGCTGGAAAGTTGATTCATGACGATTGGGAGGATTGCTCACTGGTGGATTACAATCGTTCTGGCGTGCCTCTAATAGAGATTGTGTCTGAGCCAGACATGCGCAGTGCGCAGGAGGTTATCGCTTATTTGGAAAAGCTGCGTATGATAGTGCAGTATCTCGGTGCTTCGGATTGCAAATTAAATGAAGGTTCCATGCGCGCGGATGTCAATCTTTCTGTTAGAGAGGTTGGAACAAAGGAATTTGGAACACGCACGGAGATGAAGAACCTCAATTCGTTTCGGGCAATCACTCATGCGATTGAGGGGGAACGCGAACGGCAAATTGAGCTGCTCGAAGCGGGGCAGCAGGTGATACAGGAGACAAGGCGCTGGGACGACGCAAAGGAGTACTCTTACGCCATGCGTTCCAAAGAGGACGCACAGGATTACCGTTATTTTCCAGATCCTGATTTGGTTCCAGTCTATATCAGTGATGAGTGGCTGGCACAGATTCGGGATAGTCAGCCAGAGTTTCGTGAGGAGAAAATGGCGCGCTATAAAAAGGAGTTTGATATTCCTGAGTATGATATTGGCATTATTACCGATTCAAAACATTTGGCAGATTTATTTGAGGAGACTGTGGCAATCTGCGGACAACCCAAAAAGGTATCAAACTGGCTGATGGGGGAGACACTTCGTCTATTAAAAGAAAAGGGTATGGAGGCTGAAGATATCTGTTTTTCACCACAAAATCTAGCAAAGCTGATTGGTCTAGTGGACAGCAAGGCAGTGAACTCTACCGTGGCAAAGGAAGTTTTCGAGGTTCTGTTTGACAAGGATATTGACCCTGAAACGTATGTGGAGGAAAAAGGATTAAAGACGGTCAATGACGAGGGAGCGCTCCGAAGGGCTGTTGAGGAAGTTATCGCGGTAAATCCACAGTCTGTGGAGGATTACCGAAACGGCAAGGAAAAGGCGATTGGATTTCTGGTTGGTCAGACCATGAAGGTGATGAAAGGAAAGGCAGACCCAAGTATGGTAAATCAAATACTAAAAGAATTATTATAAACATAAGTTTAGAAAACACAAAAAGATTTTACGCATGTAATATCAGTTATTTTTCTATCACTCATTAGGAGCAGTTTATGAAACTGCTCTTAATTTGTCATTAAGGAAATAAATATTATGCGGCACCGCAATGATTAGACTATTTAAGGCCGTATGATCATCTTACAATGAAAGTGACCTTTACTTTCATTGTAACTGTTCAGAAATAATATGTATAGGTGTTTCCTTGTCCAATATGGTTATTACATTTGGCTACTTCTATAATATCCATAAATAAAGAACGTATCATTGAACGTTTCACAAAGAACATAAGGAATATGGTATTTTTTCATTAATTCGAGAAATTGACTTGTTGCGTCGTTCCAGATTTTATGCGACACAAGTCGGCCTCCAGATGTATGATAATAACGTGTTTTTATCACGAGATATTCGATAGTTTTATAATTTAAATTAACAAAGTCTTCGTCTATATAGCAGCCTTGATAACTCGCATCATTTGTGATAAAATTTTTGATAAATATGTCATCCTCATCAAAAAGAGTTTTTATCTCATAAGGAGGAGGGAACGGCATTTCTTCTAGCATGGTAGATCGGAATAAATCCCACTTGGTATTATTCATACAGGAAGTAAGCTGTTTTTGCTGAACGATTTGAGCGACAAGTTCCGCAGTTGATTTTTTTCTGGAAAACTGCCCACGTTCAATATCACGAATCTTTTTTTGTAGCGTTTCCATCACATATTGTTTTTTGTCAAGACGAATACTTTGAAAGATAGTATCCTCTTTTTCAATTAATATCCAATAACTTGACCAGCGAAAGAAGAGCCTGAGTGTCAGTCCTCCTTTCCAGCGAACACAAAACAGCGTATGGTTGTTGTGTTCTTCGTCCGAAAGTGCCTGAATCGTGCCACGCTCAATATGGAGTTGATGATAAGGAAAAAGGTTCATAATTTTTTTCACTCCTTTTATGCATACATTCTATCTTCTATATTTTGCGTGCCGAAGAAAGACTTCGTTTTCACATGAATTTGTCGGCACAACCATCTATATACAATATCAATACATGTGCGGATTAATTATAACATAAAAGGAAAATTATTGACAATATCTACTTTTAGCTACCTTAACCCATCGTCTAAAGCCAGTGGGACTGCGGTAGCCATTCTTTCTTACGTTTGTAATCGGTCCCAAATTGTCATAAGGTATTCCCTTATGTGCCTTTGTCGCCTATGTTTTTGACAAATTGATTTATCAATTTGCTCTCGAAGAAATATCTTGCGTAATCTGTATCAGTTGTTTCTCTACAAATTCTAAATGCTTATTCCTGTGAGCTATGAGTCAAGCAGCTACAAAGCAAACATTAGGCGAATGTTTTGAAATACCGGCATCTTGTTGCGTTGTAAGTTTTATATTTTGTTGGTTTGCTGCGGGAGATTGACTAAAAATGGCGGTTTGACCAGAGCAATTTGGTTGACCGCTTATTTTGCATAGACTTGTGTAAAGAAAATATATTATTAAGACGATACACAAAAAGAGAAAAGATTTTCTCCTTTGCCGCTGGATATTTAGACAAGTCATTGTCATGAGTAATTTATTAACAGTTCCTAAGTAAGAACAGTAATGTTAGCAGCCGTAAAAGTGTGATTTTTGCAAATGAAACAATAAGTTATAGAAAGCTTATGAAAAAGAAAAGAGGGAGAATATGAATCGTTGCATTATTTTATGGGCGCGATTTAGTCCGTGGTTTGTGGAGCAAGAGTTGTTTTCTGAGATCGAGAGATACTGTGCAGAATTTGGTATTTTATCACAGACTGCCTATGATGTTTTCCAAAAGAATAAATTTGCAGAAAATAGCTTATATTTTCATCATTCATATGCAGAGACAGATATACCAATTGGTCAAGAATATGAAGCGATTGCATTTAGTAAGGATTGGAGGATACAGACCAATTCTATTCAAAAGTGTCGTTCTAAGATTTTATGTTTTTTTACAGTTTTTCGGACGCGCCCGTCAGAACAAGCGATGCGAGGACATCATGAACTAAGCTTGATACAATTTGAACATGAAATTCCACCTATGATTTATGAACTCTTTGAAATTACAGAAAGGAAACCCTTGTCCACGTTGGAAAATAAATATATTTATCTGGGGTCAGAAGAGGAATTAAAAAAGCGTGCTTCTGAACAAGAGAAGAAATGATTAGAAAAAGGTTACAATTCACACCTGCGTCAGATTTCGTATTGATTTATGATGATTTGGTGTGAATTGCAACAATTGATGCGCACAAAATGCCACAAAGCAGGCATTTTGGCACTGGCTCCGACACCATGCAGCAAGTGCATGATGCGGGTGT
>DEPD01000158.1:0-2776 GCA_002358575.1 Lachnospiraceae bacterium UBA3401
TTGCATCAAAGTTGTATCATAAAGACAAGATTATCCTGCGCTAAAAAATCAGCCAAACACTATCAATTCCGAATCACAATCCGCTCTGCCCCTGTGCAGGCTTTCAAGTCTTTTTCGGACTTTCTATAAAAATCTCGGAATTTTTTTGGACAGGTAATAACAAGCTCTGGAATGGGTTCTTTCATAGATAACTGTCTTTCGGTCTTATCCCTGCGCACGCTGGCAATTACTTCCTTTAAGTGCTCGCCAAACGCAATGTAAATCTGTTCTTCTGTTCGCGTCTCCCACAAGGTCTGATGTAGCGAAATTTCCTTCTCATAGTTTCTATAAAAATCTTGGTAAATATATTCTGTAATATAGGGTGTATAAATGGCATACAATTTTAGAATCCCCAACAAGCTATAGTAGATTGCTATCTGACCTGAATACCGCTGTTGCACACCATGTTTTTCAGGCTGATATAATCTCTCTTTTACAATCTCAATATAATAGTCACAAAAATCTTTCCAGAACAGATTGTCAATCTCATGCCGCGCCTGACCAATCTCATAGTTATTTAACAATTTGATTGCGTTTAAAGTGGTGTTATTTACTCTCTGCAAAATCCATCTATCTACTGGAAGTAAGACAGATTCATTATATATTTTGGGCTTTTTAAAACCATCTAGTTGCAAAACTACAAATTTTGCGGCATTGTATAGTTTTTGTATAAATCTTTTTGAAATTTTTAACTCATCCTCACTAAAAAAAGTATCCGTTCCAAGTTTGCTGTTTGCTGACCAATAACGAACTGCATCGGCAGAATGTCTCTCAATCAGTTCCATTGGCGCATCAGCGCCATTCTTTTTTGATTTGCTAATTTTTTCACCGGGCTTTGCCAACACAAAACCACTAATCATAATGTCTTTCCAAGGGATTTTTCCAGTGTGATACAGACTTTTTACAATCGAGTAAAACGCCCAAGTGCGGATAATTTCATGGGCCTGACTTCGCATTCCCATCGGAAAAATTTCATTGGAGATATCGTCTTTTTCACCATATCTAGCATTGATGAGCGTGGTTACAGAAGACGTCGCCCATGTGTCAAAAACTGCATCCTCAGGAATAAATATATTGCACCCGCATTCACAGGGCTGCAATGGCTGGCTTTCTAACGGGTTGATTGGCAATTGCTCCTCGGCGGCAAAAATAGGTTTTTTACAATCTTTACAATACCAAACAGGAAATGGTACACCAAAATAGCGCTGTCTTGAGATGCACCAGTCCCATTTTAAATTTTCAACCCATAGTTTATATCGATTTTTCATATGTGCAGGGTGCCAGTTAATTTCATCTGCTGCTTTAAGATATTTTTCCTTGTCTGTCAAAACCTCAATGTACCACTGTCTTGATGGAATCAATTCAACAGACGTTCCACAGCGTTCATGAATGGCAACCATATGCTGAATTGTCTCCTGCTTTACAAGAAATCCTTTCTCGCGCAAACATTCCACAATATACATCCGCGCTTCTGTGATAGTCATCCCACCGATTAGCGCTACACCTTCTTGTATTGTTCCGTCGGATAGGACTATTTTTTTATATGGAAGGCTATGCTTTTGACACCACTCAACATCCATTGTATCGCCAAAAGTCGCACACATTACTGCGCCTGTTCCTTTTTCCATAGATACTGTTTCGTCCGCCAAAATCGGAATCTCGAAATCATATAATGGCACACGTGCCTTTAGACCAATATACAGATTCCATCTAGTATCGTCTGGGTGTACAAAGATACATACACAACCTGCAAGCAACTCTGGTCTTGTGGTAGCAATCAACAAATTTCCGAGTGGCGTCGCAAAATTTAGATAGTTGAATATAGTCTCACACTCCTTTGTCTCCAGTTCAGCCTGCGCAATTGAGGTCTGGCATTCCGTGCACCACAACACTGGGGACTCTTGCATGTATGCTTTCTTATTTCTTGCCAGCTCAATAAAGGATTTTTGGGAAATTTTCTGAGACAAATTAGATATTGTTTGATACTGCAATGTCCAGTCCACACTAAATCCTAACCGCTTCCAGAGCTGTTGAAATTCCTCCTCATACTTTGCGATGGTACGAATGCATTTTGCTCGAAATTCACTGCGCGGCAGCATATTGGCATGAATCCCCTCCTCCCGCTCAACCAAACGCTCTGTGGGCAGACCATTGTCGTCAAAACCAAAAGGATAAAAAACATGATATCCCTGCATTCGCTTGAATCGCGCAATCATTTCTGCCTGCGTGTATGAAAATACATGACCAATATGCAGCCTTCCGCTGACGGTTGGCGGTGGTGTATCGATAGAAAATATTTTCTCCCCCTTTCGATATTTGTAAATTTCATGTTCCTCCCAAAACTTTTCTAGTTTTTTCTCTGTTTCTTGAAAATTATACTTTTTATCCATGTGGATACCTCCTGTAAAGAAATTCATTTCAGGCGTGCAAATTAACTCTTTGTCAGCAGAGTTAACACACCGCAACAAGAATGCCGATGACACTCTTAAATTTACAAAACAGACAAAAAAACACCCTAAGCAAATATGCCTAGGGCGAACTAACATGTCCGTGGTACCACCTAAATTCAGAAAAAACTTCTGCGCTCTGTACGATACGGGAATATAGTAATATAATGCGCTTATTCCGATATCGCTTCCCTTGATAACGGTGGGAATCTCCGTTGAAGTCTACTTAGAATCCTTTATATAAAGTCTTCGTTACTATTCACGGCCTTGAAGCCGCTCATAGTAACGAT
>DEPD01000158.1:3137-4482 GCA_002358575.1 Lachnospiraceae bacterium UBA3401
TCGCAAAAATCGCCCCTCACCCATGAATAGTAACAAGTCTTCCGTTCAATCCAAAGCTCAAAGGCTACTTCCATACTACCATCACGAAAGTTTTCACCAGCCACTTTCTCTCTGTTCATCAGAATAGTATGTACTCCTCCTCGTCAATGCTTTTTGTCTGTAATTGTTAGGATAAATTGTATCACAATATTTTTCTTTGTCAATCCTTATTCTTTATCTCTTCTCTTTCTCACAACCTCGGCTCCCGCTAAAACTTCTTTGTATCGGAAACATTCTTCCACATGATCATTAATCACACCACATGCTTGTAAATGAGAATATACTGTCACTGATCCAAGATATTTGAATCCTCTCTTTTTTAAATCCTTACTAACAATATCCGAAAGTCCATTTCTTGCTGGAAGATTCCCCTTTTGACGTCCCATATACAAGATTGTTTTTCCCTTAGAAAATTGCCATAAATATGCGCTAAATGTCCCAAATTCCACGCGGATTTTTAAAAAGCACTTTGCATTATGAATAATCGCTTCAATTTTTCTGCGCGACTGAATCATTCCATCTGTTTCCATAATCTTTTGTATATCAACCTCTGTATATTGTGCTACCTTTTGATAGTCAAATCCATCAAAGCATTTGTCAAATATTTCTCTTTTTTGAATCATCATATTCCAGTTAAGACCGCACTGCATCACTTCCATCATCAGAAAAGCAAACTGTTTTCTATCATCATGCAATGGTACACCCCATTCTTTATCATGATATCGCATCATCTTATCATTACACATACACCATGCGCAGCGTTCCATATTTAATCCCCTTCACATACTTCAGTTTTCACGGCCAATGAATTTTATTGTTACCTTTCTTAATTTTATCTACCAACACAGCCCTTTTTTTATCTCAATAATATGATAGCCCATCTGTAAAAACAAATCATATCCGTCTAGCACAACATTTCTACGCGTCACAAACACGTTCTTTTGTTTTGTGAAATATTCCAACAAAAGTCCTGCCATTTTTGGAGCAACAATTTTGATGCAGCACACTGTTTCCCCTTTAGATATGACAATGCTTTCATTATACAAATCAAATCCACGAGACAGTCCCAGGCTAATATAGTCCTCTTTAGAAACGACTATGCTCTCATTATACTGCCCATAAAGACTTGGTATTACATCCGGGAAAGCAACTGTTACGCTTGAAGTTTTATCTTCAAACGGAGACAAATATACTTTTGTGATATGAGCGCCAATGGTATACCACCATACAAACTTTTGTTTATTTACAGATATCGTTCTGACTTTTCTTTTCATATTGTTCCCCTTTTATCTAAGGAACTGTTCAA
>DEPD01000158.1:4795-5713 GCA_002358575.1 Lachnospiraceae bacterium UBA3401
TTTATCTAAGGAACTGTTCAATCAATTCCCAAGAAACTATGAAGAAATAATCTATGCATCTTCACAGTTCCTTTTCACTGTCTCCGTGCTGCCTGACACCGCTGCTACAGGAGAGATATTTGCCGCGCGCCGCGCTGAGCAATGGGCTGCCAGTAATACAGAAACCACACCGACTAAAATCCCACTCACAATGCCAAGTACACTGAATTGAAAAGCAAATTCGCTAAACTCATCACCCACCAATTCTTTCAGAACAATGCACATAATCCATGTCACTACAAGGCTGAGTCCCAAACCGGCAGGAATTGCAGTTTTACACCAGTTTAAAGCTTCCAGACGGACAAACTCCACAAAAAATATGTGTTTTATTTCTACATACCGCCTATCCTAAAACTCTGAAAGAAACTCTTGCTTCTTTGAGACAACAACAAATCCATTCTCATTCTCCGCAGGAACAAGAGTCAGCCGCACCACTCCCACATTGTTCTCCCCTTCAAAATCAATATTGTACTCTGCAACTGCATAAACACCGCCTTCACCTTCACAAACAGTATAATCCGCAAAGTAATACTGAAAATTCGGCAAATCAGAAGTACCAATATAATAATATCCATCTTCATAAAAGAAAGATGTCTGTCCCTCTATCATTTCATCAAATGTAGGTTTAAAATCAGGTAGTTCCTCTCCAAAGACCAATCTTGCATAAGACTGCGCTTCCTCAAGGCTTACTTTCACAGTCGGCTCATCAAATCCTAAATCTTCGCGTGGCACTTTTACAATTTCAGCCTCGTCCTCCCACAACCCTGTATAGGACAAAAACAAGAAGTCTTTCCAAAAGGCCGTATCCTTCTTATCATCGCTGTCAAAATCATAAACTGTCTTGCAAATATATGCCAGAAATGCCTTTTTCTCCTCCGT
>DEPD01000158.1:6035-7016 GCA_002358575.1 Lachnospiraceae bacterium UBA3401
AAATGCCTTTTTCTCCTCCGTCAGTTCAAAATTAGCAGCGTTATTTTCCTGTTTGGAGTTTCCTCTATCAACATGATTTCCCCCAATGCGCACTTCTCTCAGCCAGCGTATATCATCTTCTGACGGCGATTCGTAAGTTGCACATACTTTAAAATGCGACCGCGCCTCATCACATTCATATGCAAAACTGATTTGTAGCATCCATTCTCCCGGCGTAACCGCAATCTGTTCCTGTATGGAAGCGTCCTGCATAATTTCATCACTCAATCTCTCAAAATGATAGGCACAGTCTCCGTCCGGCGATATCACATCCACGATAACCTGTTCCTCATATGGATAAAATTTTTTCCCGTTTCCGGCAATTAAATTAGAATAAGAAATTTCCAAATTTACCACGTTGTTCTCATGTACATAAAAAGCCCAGTCTCCCCCTGTTACAATTGGACACATCGGTTTTTGGAACGCCGTATCGATACGGAAAATAATCCCCTGCTCAATATCTGTAAGCAACTCATCCTTTGTCAAATAATATTCATATTTCTTTTCTGAATTATCTACAAAAGTCTTTGGAATACTCATTTTTGCAGGAATGTTGTTGTCTCGCTCAAGTTTTTGTGTTTCCTCTTGTTGTATTTCTAATTGTTTTCTTTCCATTGTTTCTACTTTTTGTACATCTAGCTCTTTCGCAGAACTATTCAGCTTTACAGAACTGCCACACCCCGCAAACAACATAACACATGCAATTGACATTATCAGGAAATACTGTTTTCTCATAAACATTCTCCTCGCATTCTCTATTTTTACTGTTCCTAACCACTGCTCTGTTCTGGCCGTAAAAGGCAACTGTCGTCTTGCCTTTCCAATTAATTTATTTCAATTATAGGACATCCTTCTGTAATTCGCAATAGTTGAAGGATTATTGTACTTTACATTTATTACGCTTTTCGTCGCTATTCATGACATGAGAGCCGCTCATAGTAA
>DEPD01000158.1:7335-8003 GCA_002358575.1 Lachnospiraceae bacterium UBA3401
AGCCGCTCATAGTAACGATTCTAAGCTTTTTTACAAATATTGGTTTTCTTATTGACAAACTATTTTCTTATACTATAATAAGAATTAGAATAATTCTAAAAAATTATGAAAGGAGTACTATGACTAAAAATGCCGAGCAAATATTAGCGATCATTAATGCCTCTCATGAGCATTTATCCGCCGAACAAATTTTTTTTCACTTAAAGGAAACAAATAAAAGCGTTGTGCTTGCCACTGTTTACAACAATTTATCCTCCTTGTACAAACAAGGTCTTATCCGAAAAATTTCGGTGGAAGGCTTTCCTGACCGCTATGACAATAGTACACGGCATAACCATCTTGTATGTAGAAATTGTGGAAAATTGTCTGATATTCTGTTAGAAGATCTGACAGAAAAACTGCAAAATCAATTGGATGTCCAAATGCTTTCCTACGATTTAAAAATCAATTATATCTGCGAGAAATGCGCAAAAAAAGAAAAACAATTCAAAAATTGCAATATGAATTTAGATTGACAAAAAATAGATAAAATTTATAATGTTATATAAATTTAAGTGGTAAATTTTATAAATTTTTATTAGAACCAATGTTTTTAATTGGTACTGTTTATATTTTTTACAATTATATTTATGCAATATTTACAAAATACAAATTGATATTTTTTGTAT
>DEPD01000158.1:8320-9918 GCA_002358575.1 Lachnospiraceae bacterium UBA3401
ACAAATTGATATTTTTTGTATACTTTTTTGTAATGTGATTGCACGATAAACGACAATTATCGAAAGGAAATGTCACTATGAAAATCAGAAAGAAAACTTCCAATGCAGCGATTGAATCCATCTCCAAACTTGTGGAGATGAGCTATGATCCCCGAAATGGAGAACTCAATAACATTCATCAGCGTCTTATCAATGGACGCAAGGAATTTGAACGGGCTGCAACGAAAACTATGGACGCCGTAATTCAAATGAGCGCCATGGATCTGACATTAGAATCCAATGTTGCCATCATAGAACAAATCAATACTTCGTTTACCACCGCAGTAGATTCCATTAATGAAGCAGCAGATTCCACTGCAAAAATAACCTCCGAAGTATCAAAAGCACATGAAAACCTAACCACAACCATTATTGAAGTGTCCGGTGAATCAAGCAATATCATGGACGATATACGCAACTGTGAAAGTGAACTAACTTCCATTTCGGGGCTATCTTCTACTGCCATTTCTACTGCACAGGAAATGAAAATAGATATTGGAGGTTTACTTCAAACTGTTCATGATATGACAGAAGCCATCGCAGCGATTAACTCCATCTCTACTCAAACCAATCTTCTGGCTTTGAATGCCTCCATAGAGGCAGCGCGGGCAGGAGACGCAGGAAGAGGATTCTCAGTTGTCGCACAGGAAATCCGCTGTCTTGCAGAGGAAGCCAAAGCACTGACTGGACGCATGGGAACACTTGTTTCAAATATTCAGGAAGCTTCCCGCAAGAGTTCTGACAGCGTGGATACCACTGTCAACGAACTGGAACATATCAATGAAAATATTCAGAATGTGTGGAAAATTACCGCAAACAACCGCAAAGGTATGGACCACATTGCTGATTCTGTCTCCTCTCTCGCCGCGGTCAGCGAGGAAATCAGCAGTTCTATACACGAATTAGATCAGCAAATGCAATATGTCAACTGCGAATGTCAAAGTCTGCAAAATAATATTACGTCCCTTAAACACTCAAGTGACTCAATTGCAGGTTTGATAGCACCCTCCAAAGAAATCGAACAGCACTTGGAAGAATCGACAAAAATTATGGGTGCTATGGTACAAGATACATTTTATATGCTGGACAATCAGGTTCTAATAAATTGTCTTAACAATGCAGTTGAGGCACATCGCAACTGGCTAAACATTTTAAAGGAAATGGCACAGACCCAAACTTTAAAAATTTTGCAGACCGACTGCACAAAATGTGGCCTCGGCCATTTTTATTATGCTTTTAAGCCAGTCAATCCACAGATTGTCAACATCTGGAAAGGATTGGAAGGCAAACACAAAATATTGCATTCCTACGGAACAGAAATGATTAGCGCCCTCCAATCGGAACAAAACAATACCTTGCAGCAGATTTATGAAAAAGCAGAATCTTGTTCTAAAGAGTTAATCGCTGATTTTCAGACAGTGATTCAGATTATCGAATCCTTAACCAAAAATAATATTCGCGTTTTTGAAAAACAACCAATGCAGATCCTAAATAACTAATACCCCATCTGATCAGGAATTAGAATCATAAACCGCTCATCTCGCATCAGTGCTTCGTTA
>DEPD01000159.1 GCA_002358575.1 Lachnospiraceae bacterium UBA3401
CTATACTTATAGACCTAGTTTGTCAATCCTTTTCTGTCATTTTTATTTTACAATTGTATTCTATAATATTTTTCACAATTCAACTTTTATTTTCTTTTTCAAAAACTTGCACCGATTTTATTCCTTAAGTTCATTCTAAGTTCCTCAATATCTCCATAGTATACACAGCCATCCATTCCCAAATTTCCAGCCGCCTCTACATTCGCTGGCGTATCATCAATAAAAAAGCACTCCTCAGGTTTCAATGAAAATGTCTGAAAAAAATCAAGATACGCTGCCGGTTCTGGCTTGAGCAGTCCGTGCTCACATGAAATCCAAATCCCCTTCATATACGCAATTGATTTAATATACTGGCTGAATATGCGGAAACGGTGAGAAGTATTGGACATTAGATATAGGTCAAATCCACTTTGCCCTAACGCTTCCACTAGCTTCTCCATAGGCGGATTGGGTGGCTGTACCATACGATACTCCTTGATAAATCGCTCTACAGTACTATGTAAATGCTTTGGGATTCTTTTGCAAATAGAGGCAATCGCCGCCTCATCTGTAATTGTTCCTCTGTCCATTTGAAGCCACTCTACCGATGCACAGAGATGATTTCTTATCCATTGAAAATCCTTCTCATTTTCTACATATCCACTAATATATTCTGTAGCATTATAGATAGTTAATACATTTCCCATATCAAAGACAATATTCTTAATCATAAAATCATTTCCTCCTAATTTATCAGCCAAATTCCTTTAAAAATACGTGCCAATGCAGTCTTTTATTTCAATCAAAACTATTATAAGGCAAAAAATCGACCGCAAAAGCAGCCGATTCTCTCATTTTAACACTTTCATTTCTGGATAATATTCAAATGTAGCTTTGCCAACAATATCCTCTAAATTCACAAATTTATTGTCCCAGAATCTCGAATCCCAAGAGTTATTACGATTGTCTCCCATCATAAAATAACAGCCCTCTGGTATTCTGTAAGGTCCAAAATCCTCATAGAATCTGTTCCCCGTATAATCTGGTATTTCTTTGCCATCAATGTATATCTTACTGTCAATTCCTTCAATTATTTCTTCTGGGAGACCAATAATCCGTTTTAGGTACAACGTTTCCCCATCATCAGGATAATAAAAGGACACAATATCTCCTCTTTGTGGACTGTCATACAGATATGCCAGACGATTAATCACAATCCTGCTCCCTGTCATAACAGCTCCTTCCATCGATCCTGTTGGCACCAACGCACTCGCGACAACATTATTTTTCAGCCAAAACGCGATCACTAACGCAAACAAAATCATTTTTGACCATTCATAAATTCCCTTTACAATCTTTTTCATAAAATGCCTTTCTATAATGCTATTTCTCTATATACTCTGCAACATATTGCACTTTATCTTTATTGTATAAATCTAAACATAAGTTTACATCATTATAAAGAATTGTTCTGTCCTTACAATAAACGGAATAAATTTTATTTTGTGCCAGTACAGCCAATCGTTCCACATCAAAATCATCAGCAATAAAAATAGGCATCACTTGCAGTAAAATCTCCGCACAGCTACTATCCTTCGCATACGAAACAAGGTTATCAACAGAACTTTTGCTATATCCATCTGTGGTATCAATATACGCTGTCCGAATGGTTCCATCTCGAAATTTATAATAATGCTGCCAATCTGGGCTGTTTACTGGATAACTGCGCAAAAAGACAATACCAATCGCATAATCATATTTCATTACCCCAGCCAGATAGACTATATTGCCCTCCTTGTCCAATAGGTTAAAGGCATATTCTGTATCACGGGACACATCTAAATTGCGTATAAAACCATCATAGCTAGAAATTGATCCCTGTACAAAACCATTTGTATTCATAATATCTGCAATAGCGTCAACAATAAATGCATTTTTCATCCAGTAAAAATCAATAAAATCTGAAAATCCATTCTCCGACGCATACTTAAGATATGCATCTGAAACAAACAGCTTAATTTTATTTCCCTCCAAAAGCTCTAAATCAATCGCATTCGGATTGTTCGCAAAGGCAAGAATCTCTGAAAAATATGCAGCGATCTCTTGATTTTGCCGCGGGTCAAAGTTCACTGTCTCCAAATCATCATTGCATCCAAACAGATTATCATACTGAACATACACTGGCGCCAAATATACAGCCCTATTTTTATACTGATTTATAAGCGAAAAAGCTTCGTATAATACTTGGTCAACCACAATCTCTTCATTTGGATGCTGATTGATATAATACAAATTATGCACTCCGTCAAAGGACATACTTGTATGAAAAAGCTGATACGCTTTTACCACAGTCTCTGTATATAACACAGTGATCGCTTTCTGTTCTGCTGTGGCGGACAATTCTCCTGTTCCAAGACGATACTGAAATATCAGCTCCTTAGCACAACTAGGTTCTGATGCGGGAGCTTCGATAGTCGTCCAGCCGGCATCCACTGTGAGATATTCTATCAGCGCATAGCCAAACGCACTAATGCCAATCCCTATCAATAAAATTATTATAACAAGCCTGCTTTTTGGATACTTTTCTAGCAGAGAAATCCGTTTTACAGGTTTTGGATGTCTTTCAGTTCTATCCCTAACTGTACGATTCAAGTTATACCACCACTAAGATCAATAACAAAATAAACAGTACAATAATCGCCGCTATGACTATCAATCCAGCTATCGCGCCCTTCTTACATGCAGTATAATTGCGATAATAGTGAAAATGCTTAAATACCAAAGCTGCAATCAATCCAAGTACCGGAAGCAGAAATGAAATAATCTTGTACCACACACTGCCTGTGTCATGCACAGGAGCTTTCAAAAATTCATCCTCCTGAACAGACAATGTATCTGCTTTTGTCCCCTGCGAATCTTGCTGCGTTTGCGGCACATTTGGGTCTACAATATTAATTGACTTCAAAGGCACTCCCTTTGCACGAATTGCCTTATATTCCTCAATTTCTTTCTTATTGCCATATACAAAGTGATCATGTCCAATATTGACAAGCTCCGGCTGATCTGTACTGTAATCATGCATAGACGGATCATACGTATAAAGCACTTTGTTCTTCTCTAATTTCGGATCTGGAATTGGAATCGCAGAAATCAGAGAGTGCGTATACGGATGCAGCGGAAATTCAAACAATTCATCCGCCTCTGCTATCTCCACAATGTTTCCCTTATAGATTACCCCAATTCGGTCAGAAATAAACCGCACAATCGAGAGATCATGTGCAATAAACAAATAGGTGACATTCTTTTCTATCTGGAATTTTTTGAGTAGATTCAACACCTGTGCTCTGATAGAGACATCCAATGCCGAGATTGGTTCGTCCGCCACAACAAGCTCTGGTTCCATAACCATAGCGCGGGCAAGTCCAATTCGCTGGCGCTGTCCACCCGAAAATTCATGCGGATATCGTGTCAAATGCTCCGGCAAGAGTCCTACCTCATTAATCATATTTTCAACCTTTTGGACACGATCAGCCTCATTTTTATACAAATGAAAATTATACAATCCTTCTGACACAATGTAATCCACAGTAGCGCGCTCATTGAGAGACGCAGCCGGGTCCTGAAATACCATCTGGATATTACGGATTACCTCTCTGTCCAAAGAGTGCGGAATTTTCCCAGAGATACGAACACCTTTATATAAAATTTCTCCTCCAGCACATGGATTAACACGAATCACAGCTCTTCCAACAGTTGTTTTTCCAGAGCCAGACTCTCCTACTAACGAGAAAGTTTCTCCTTTATAAATGTCAAAATTCGCATTTTTGACAGCCTTCACTGCACTTTCGCCTTTGCCAAAAGTAATATCCACGTTCTTTACTGATAATAATATCTCTTTGCCGTTTTTTTCATCAATTGGACCATGCTCCGGCAAATGAAATACACGTCCTGATTTATTCTGATTCAGATTTGACACGTTCTAAATCTCCTATCTAAAAGTCGCTATATATTAAAAGCTTTTAAAAGTTTCTCATGAATATTCTGAATTGCTTCTGGTTTTTCAACCCGAGGTGAACGAGGGTCCAGCAGCCAAGTTTTTGCAAAGTGTGTATCACTAACCTGAAACATTGGCGGCTCCTTCAGCGTATCAATCTTCATACAGTATGGGTTCCGTGGTGCAAATGCATCTCCTACAACTTTGTTGTAAAGAGAAGGCGGCGTGCCTGTGATTGAATACAACTTTGTATTCTTCTCCGCAAGCTGCGGCATAGAAGACAGCAGTGCCCATGTATATGGGTGCCTTGGATCATAAAAGATCTCATCCACAGAGGCAAGTTCTATAATCTGACCTGCATAGACAACCGCAACACGGTCCGCTATATTGGCCACAACCCCGAGATCGTGTGTGATAAACACAATTGTATAGTTAAACTCTTTCTGCAAATCCTTTAGAAGCTTTAAAATCTGCGCCTGAATTGTCACATCGAGCGCCGTTGTCGGCTCGTCACATATCAATATCTTAGGCTGACAAGAAAGCGCAATCGCGATAACAATTCGCTGTCTCATACCACCGGAATACTGAAATGGATAGTCATCAAAACGTGCCTCCGCATTAGGAATCCCCACTTTCTTCATAAGGTCCAATGCTTTTGCCCGCGCCTCAGCCTCCGTCACATCCTGATGTTTCATAATAATTGATGTAATCTGCTTCCCAATTGTTATAATAGGATTCAATGAAGTCATTGGGTCCTGAAATACCGTCGCAATTTTTTTACCGCGAATCTGATACCAGTCTTTTGCATACTTTACATTTGCCAAATTTAGCACACAGGTTCCATGAAGCTGATCTGCTGTCTCATCAAGATATTTTACGCGAAAAGCTACTTTGTCAAAAACTGCATTTCTGTGCACATCATCCGACAAATCTGCTCCTATTTTCATCGCGGACTGAAACGCTGCTAAAAACTTAAACAACATCTGCACACGCTTATGAAAACTATATCTGCCAATAGAGAGATACACTTCTTTTGCGAGAACTTCATTGCGCTCCTTTGTCTCCTGACGAATACTTCCCTTAATTGCCGCGTCATACTTGGCTTTCAAAGCAGCCATATCCGAGTTATATTGATTGATATAGGCTGTGTCATTCTCAATCTGTCTTTTTGCAGCAGCCTCCATTGCAGCTCTATCTTTCAACAGTTTTTTAATCTCTTTTTCCATCTGCCTTATTGATTGAGAGAGTTCTTTAATCTTTGCTCTTTCTGTCTTGGAGTCCAATGTCTGTTTCAAATTAAATACTTCTGTCTTCTTTGTACCAAGTTCCGCAATCGCCTTATCGCTTTGTTCTTTCTGCTCTTTGCTAATGCTCGCCTTTTTGGCATGCTCAGCCTTCAAAGCTTCTATCTCTTTATAAATATCTGCTCCAAGTTCAAACTGCGAATACGCATTCAGCTTTGCATACGTATAGTCGATCATCTTTTTGGATACGGAAGTTTTCCGAACAATTGTATCCGCTAAATCTTCATCATTAAAGATTATACTTCCATTGTCAATATATCCATTGCTGTCAAGCATTCCTGCAAATGTTTTTGTAAACACAGATTTGCCAGAACCAGACTCCCCAACAATCGCTATTGATTCATTCTCATAAATATCAAGTGAAACGCCGCGAATAGCTGTCAATTTTTTTCCACGCACACGAAATTTCACTTCCAAATCCTTGATTGATAATAATACCTTTTTATCTTCCATTCTATCTTCCTCTTATTCGGAACTGTACAACCATTCGTAATACATCTGCAACATCATTCTGCATGTTACTATTCACGGATTAAAACCCACTCATAGTAACAATTCGGGGCAATATTCAAAATTTTCCTTCGCAAAAATCGCCCCTCACTCCTGAATCATATTCTCACGGAATGCGCAGTTCAGCGCATTCCTGACTCATGAATAGTAACTTTTGCACTTTCTACATATGTGTTCTAGGGTCAGACGCATCACCAAGATTCTGTCCCACCACATACAAAACAATTGTGATAATCGAAGCAACCGCAACCGGACTCCAGAACTCAAAGCCCCATCCAGGTGTGAGCATTGCGCTCTCAGCCTCATAGATTAACCTACCAAGTGACATTTCCTTAAGCCCCATTCCAATATAGGCAAGGAACACTTCATAAGAAATATAAGAAGGTATCTCTGTCGCCGCAAGGGTCACAACAACAGAAGTCATAAACGGCAGAATATTTTTCATTGCAATCCGAATGGTAGAAGTTCCAAGGCATCTTGATGCCAGATTATACTCCCTATCACGGATAATGACAACCTGTGTACGTATAAAATACGCAATTGACAACCATCCTGTCACAGTCATCGCAAAGACCATTGTCCAAAAACCTGCCGTAAATATCATAACCATTACAGAAATTACTAAAATATAAGGAAGATTTGCAATAATGTTATAGACAATCATCATAACATTATCCACCTTCTTAGAAAATCCCCAAATTGCGCCAATCACAACACCAACCGACATATTAATCAGCGCGACAATCAGTGCCAGTGAAATCGAAATCTGAGAACCATACCAAATCGCATCAAAGGTAGACTGACCAGCCGCGCCTGCTCCCAAAATCCAGTGGATATTATATCCAAACTGCTTGAGCGCAGCAGCAGGCGTCAAATGCTTTGCAGAAGCATTCAACAGATTTCCATATCGGTCATACTCCACAAATATTGGATACAAGTATGCCATCAATACAATAACCGCAAGCAGTCCCAACATCACAATATTAATCTTTTTTCGGAAAAATACCCGAAAAACAGAATGCCAGTAAGAATATCTTGGCGCTGTAATTTTTTCTGACTCTAAGTCACTGTGGTTCACCACAGCAAACAACTCCTCGTCTGACATTCCCTCTGTTGGGTCAGTTTCTTTTAAATCTGTATCTTCTACATTGACATACTTGCCCATTTTAAAATCTACATTCATTCTATCCCTTACCTTTCTCTAGATTAAATTTCTGGTACATTGGCGCAGAATTATCGATCCTTACTTGAGAAAGAAATTCTAGGATCTACCATTGACATCAACACATCACCTAAAATAATCGCCACGACACTCAGCACTGCATAAAATAAAGAAACACCGACAATTACACCATTATCGTACTTATTAATTGCCTCTGTCAGCAAGTTACCTGCACCAGGCACAACATATACGCGCTCCGTAATAATTGCACCTGTCAAACATCCTAAAACACTTCCTGGTATTCCATGGATAACTGGAATTGACGCATTCTTCAAAATATGCTTTGTGAAAATTTCATTCTCCGAAAGTCCGCCGGCCCTCGCAAATTTTACATAGTCAGAATTCATCTGGTCAATCATATAACGGCGCAGCCATTTCATGAGATTTGCAACCTGTGGCAGAGCAAGGGAAATAATCGGCAACACATACACTAACTTGTTGGCTGTATCCATATCGAACGTTGTTGGAAATCCCAACTTACCGCCCATTGCTTTAAACAGGAAAATATAAGCCAGTGAAGGCACTGCAATAATAAATACTATATATAATGTCCCAATTTTATCAATCAGCTTGTCCTTCTTTCTCGCCATTGCAATTCCAAGCGGCACCCCAAGCACATACGCCAAAACCGTTGCAATAATACCAATCAGGAAAGAGTATCCTATCTTGGACAAACCGCCTTTTACTGTGCCCACAACTGTATAATCATCTGTGTACCGCGTCTCATATACCAGACTCGAATGTAGAGAATCCGCCAGATATGTAGCGGAATGCAAGTCATCTGCACTCTCCTCCACCAAACCAGTTGGATAAGTGATCGTCGAGTTAATAAACGACCCTTGTGTCTTTGTCATTGTTGTAAATACATCCACTCCCGTATTGACAGAATAGGAAGTTCCTAGTTGAATGCTCAAAATATTCTGATGAATAAACGGAAATTTAGAATCACAATAGAGCAGATACTTATGTACTGTTCCATTTCCAATGATAGCCGGTGAGAAGGTATCCCCGCCGTAAACGGGGTCATATAAAGTAAAGGAAATCCCGCGATCTCCCACATCGTTTTCAATTTTATTAATATTGTCGATACTTAATATTCCGCTAAAATAATTCCACACACGCGAGACTAACGGAATATTCTTATAAGCAAAAAGCTGTTGCTGCCCACCGCTGGCAATTTTCTTTTTTCCCATTAACACGGCGTCCAACCGCTCAACTGTATAGCCTTGTGATTTATAATGTTCTGTAAATTTTTCTATATATTCTTTTACAAGATCCGAATCTTTTTCAGGAGTTCTCCCAAATCCAACCGCTGCGGTTCTAGTCTCCTCATCAATCTCTCCGCTCGAAGTTAAAATATTCAAATAATCGGAGTAAGTTACATAATCCAAATAACCATAATCTTCCCATTTCTGATATTTGTATGTTATCTTTTGGTTATTCTGCTGCTTGGTATACACTGGATCGGACGCAAAGATCAGATTGCGGTCCAACAGGGAATAGATCATAATCATAATCAGTATCACGACCGCAATTACAGATAACAATCCATGAAATAAACGTTTCAATAAATATTTAGCCATATCAATCTCCCATTCTTGCTTCATCTGCGAGTTTGGGCGCAAGCGCAAACTATCCACTTTTTATGCGCACGCCGATGCAGATGAAATATGCCACTAAAGTGGCGCATCGGCGGCGCGCGAGTAGGAAAAATAGCCTTCCCTGCTCGATTCTGCTGCCAGAAACGGCAAAAGCCGTTTCACCGCAGCATAGTGTATTAGAAAATACCAAGACTCTTCGTTACATAGCCTGAGTAATCAGGTAAAAATGTATCAAGATAGGTTACAGGATCACCATAGTCAGGTCCCCAGCCAGACACGTCTGTGACATTATAATTTGCCTCATATCCATAGTCTGTATAGTATCCCGTATAATACCATTCATTGCTGTCCGCTCCATTTGCAAGAATAATTTCTACTTTACCGCCAAGAGCACCTTCAACAGACTGCTTTACAGCATTTGCCTGATTGGTGTCCCACTCAATGCTGGATGTATATGGAAGCTCCAGACGAACAGGATGCTCCTCATCAATTACTACTCCCTGTGCAGCCAGCTCTTCAATTGCCTTGTTCAGATATGTAACAGCATTTTCTGGACTGTACCATCCATCATATCCATCGCTGCTTCCTATACCATCATTTGCCGACTTGTCAAATGCTTTGATAGGAATTCCATCCGCGTCAATCTGCGCCTGAACAATCTCGCCATAGACTGTACCTGCTGGAAATGTTGTCGCTGTTCCATTAATATCGACTGTCACTTCATTCTCAAGTGTCACAAAGTTTCCTGGCACATAAGTATTTCTGAGTCTTCCATATTTAAGATCCTCACCTACACGCTGTGCTTGTATTGCTGCCTTATCCATAGAGAAAGAAAGTGCAAGACGGAAATTTGCATTTCCAAGGGCAGCATTTGCCAGATCCTTTTCCTCGTCTGTAAGAACAGATACTACTTTTGTCTCATCATTGCTGTTTGCATACGCAGTGCGGTATAAATTATAGTACATTGGGAATGTCGATCCATTCGTGTCACTGATAAATACATATTCGTCGAACAATCCATCTGCTTTTGCGGATTCTACCTCAGAAGTATTTAGAGGAGCATGATCCAATGTAGCACTCTTGCCATCATTGTACATCTTAGTAGCATCAGACTGATCCTCATATGGCCACGACATAGACTTGATTGTCATATTGTCCTTGTTCCAGTAAGACTCATTCTGCTTAAATACAATCACGCTCTTAGAAGTAAAATTTGTAATAAGGAATGGACCATTGTATGCGATATTGTCCGGAGACTTTCCATATGTATAATCTGCTGCCGAACTGTCAAATTCATCGCCGAACTTACCACCCTGTGATGTGTAGTAATCTCTGCTAAGCGGTGCAAATACATTGTAACAAAGCATGGTTGGGAAGTATGGCAGTGGCTCCTCCAGTGTGTACTCCAACGTGTAATCATCAACCGCTTTAACACCAACCTGTGAAAAATCTGTAATCTCGCCAGAAATGTATCCAGAAGCATTCAGCACAACGCCATCAACCAAATCGCCCAGTCCGCCGTTTGTATCAATCATATGCTGAAATCCTGCAACCCAGTCATCTGCCTTGACGTCCGCAACTTTTCTGCCCTGTGAATCAACCCAATCAACACCCTCTCGAATGTGGAATGTGTAGGTCAGTCCGTCATCCGACACATCATAGCTTGTCGCTAAAGCAGGCTGCTGTACATTTTCACAATCATACTCCAACAGACCATCATATGTATTTACTGTTGCGTAGCTGTCAACCGTCTGACTTGTGGAAAGGATATCCCACGTAGTTGGATCTGAGCCAAACCAGTGTGCTGCATAGGAATCTTTCAATTCATATCCTTTTTCTGCAAGATATGTTTTCGCCCATTCCAGATAAGTTCCTGAGCCGCGCAGCTCTGCCCACTTCTGTCTCATCTCTGTTCTGTCCGCCGTTTTTATCAGCTCTGTTGTCACAAGCAGATTGTGATATCTGTACTCATCATTTCCCCACAATACTGTTGTCTCCGTATTTGGAACCCTTCTTGATATCGAATAGGTACCACCCTGTGCAGTCTGTGGATTCAATACACCAGATTCCAAAAGTTTTGCTTCGGCAATCGCCATCATAGCATACCGTTTGGAAAGATCCGTAATCTCAGATTTCGCCTCCTGATAAATTTCATAAAACTCACCAAGATTCTGCTCATACAGATAAGTGGAGCGATCATCATATTCCATCTCAGCAAGTTCCGCCATGCTCTTTACAGAAGTCTCTTCTTCCCCCGCTGTTGTCTCCTCTGTGCCTGATGTCTCTGTGCCAGCCTGTTCTGTCTGTTTATTATTTTCCGCCACAGGGGTATCTGTAGCGGGTGTATCAGAACCGCCTTTAGAACCACAGCCTGCCAAAGAACCGGCAACCATCGTTCCTGCTAACAAAACAGCAAGAACCCGTTTTCTGTTTCTCATAATACTTTTTTTACCTCCTTAAAAATAACTATGTTTTAACCTAAAAATAAGTTAAAAGCCAAATTAAATCTGTCAAATGACACAAAAATGTAAAAAAAGTGCCTATGAACGCCATTGTCCACTGCACTTAACTCTGTAACAGTTCCGATGCCTTCACTTATGTACAAGGTCCTTAAAACCCCGCCTGCAGCCACTGCCCTCGTATACGGTCAGCACAAAAAATGTGCTGACCTGACTAAACTGTTGCTTTCACTTACTATTCCCGACATAAGCTCTCGCTTTAATATACTAAAGTAAGTTTATGTCAAATGACTATTTAATTATACTTACATTGAAAAAGTTTGTCAATAGCCTACATAATTCTGATTTTACAAATAAGGCTGACAATACCTCTTTTTCGCGCGTTTTTTGTGCAACATAACCTATATTTTTTCTGTTTTGACGCACGTTTTTTCCACAAAAATAACATAAATTATGTTATATATTACTAAAAATATTCTAATTTGATGTTTTTAGATTAAATATTCTCTATCTGCCAGTCAATCGGATCGACTCCATTCGCTTTCAGAAATTCATTCGCCTGGCTAAAATGTTTGCATCCAAAAAATCCGTTATGTGCGGACAGTGGACTTGGATGTGCTGCCTTCAAAATCAGATGTTTCGAGTTTGTCAACATTGGTATCTTGCGTTGTGCTGGCTTTCCCCACAGCAGATATACAATCGGTCTATCTTGGGCATTGACCGCCTGTATAATCGCATCCGTAAATTTTTCCCATCCCTTGCCCTGATGCGAATTTGGCTGATGCGCACGCACTGTCAAAACAGTATTGAGAAGCAGCACGCCCTGGTCTGCCCACTTTTTCAGATAGCCATTATTTGGTATATAGCAGCCGAGATCTTCCTGCAATTCCTTATAAATATTTTGCAGAGAGGGCGGCAGCTTTGTCTGACTTGGAAGTACTGAAAAACTCAAGCCATGTGCTTGATTTACATTGTGATAAGGGTCTTGCCCCAGCAAGAGCACCTTCACCTCATTTAGCGGTGTGAAATGCATCGCATTGAAAATATCATCCGCAGGAGGAAATACCAATGTACTGTCATACTCCTCCTTTACAAATTGATACAGTTCCTTATAGTACGTTTTTTGGAACTCATCCTGCATCGCCTCTAACCATTCACCTGTCAACATTGCCATAATCTTTTTCTCCTTTCGTATCTCTTTTTGCACACAATACATCAAACAAAAATCTTGTTCTGATCTGCTGCCACAAAACTTATTATAGCCTTATTCTTATTATCGAGCCTTACACTCTTACAGAAATCCCTCTATTTTTTAAATATTCTTTAACTTCTTTGATCTCAAGTTCCTTAAAGTGGAAAAGCGACGCCGCCAACGCTGCATCTGCCTTTCCCTCCACAAAAGCATCATAGAAATGTTCCATTTTTCCTGCTCCACCTGACGCAATCACCGGTATGGAAACATTTTCAGAAACCATTCTGGTAAGCGCAATATCATAGCCATTTTTTGTTCCATCACAATCCATGCTTGTAAGCAGAATTTCTCCTGCTCCAAGTTCACTTGCCTTGATCGCCCACTCCACAGCGTCCATACCCATATCAACACGTCCACCGTTTTTATAGATGTTCCAACCGGCATTGTCAGCCCGCCGCTTTGCATCAATTGCAACAACAACACACTGACTGCCAAATTTATCCGCAGCGTCACTGATCAGTGATGGATTCATGATCGCTGCACTGTTCACCGCCACTTTGTCTGCTCCTTCTCGCAATATCGCCTTGAAATCCTCGACAGTTCTAATACCCCCGCCAACTGTAAATGGTATAAATACCTTTTCCGCCACTCTGCGAACCATTTCTATCTTTGTCGCCCGATTGTCCGATGACGCCGTAATATCCAAAAACACCACTTCATCCGCGCCCGCTTTATCATATGCCGCCGCAATCTCCACTGGGTCTCCCGCATCAATTAAATTGACAAAATTTACACCTTTGACCACGCGTCCATCATTCACATCCAAACACGGAATAATCCTTTTTGTAATCATTGTTTTCTCCATTTTCTACAATTCTTTACAGTGCCACAAAATTTTTTAGTATCTGCAATCCCACTTCTGAACTCTTCTCTGGATGAAACTGACAAGCAAATACATTCCCTTTTTCAACAGATGCGTGAATATTGACCACATATTCTGTCGCAGCAGTCACAATCTCTGGCTCTTCCGCCTGCAAATAATAGGAATGCACAAAATACACATAAGCATTCTCAGCAATCCCCTGAAAAAGTCTTCCACTGTTTGGAAACGTTAGCGCGTTCCATCCAATCTGCGGTACTTTCCACCTTGCATTGTCTGGAATTTTTTGAATTTTTCCATGTAGGATTCCCAATCCTGGGATTCCTGGTGCCTCCTCACTGGAATCAAACAATAACTGCAATCCCAGACAGATTCCCAGAAAAGGAGTATCTTTCGCAACAACCTCCTGAATTAGCGCATCCAAACCATAACTTCTAATCCGCTCCATCGCTTTTCCAAATGCGCCGACCCCTGGAAGAATCACTTTTTCTGCATGGAGTATTGTATCTTTGTCTTTTGTAATCACAGCCGTTTGCCCCAGCGCTGTCAAAGCCTTCTCCACACTTTTGATATTGCCAGCATCATAATCAATAATTGCTATCATACGTACTTCCGTCCTCCCTGTACCGAAAAAAAGATATAGTAAACGACAAAATTATTTGCCGTTTACTACATTTCCAGACGATATCCTAATTTTGTGTTATGACATCATTTAATGCAATCGTGTATGTCAGCGGATCTTCATTGCTAAGCAATGTTCTTGCCTGCGTCTCGTCCAGATGATATTTTGTCTCAAGGATACTGCAAATCGTTGATTTGATTTCATCTACCTCTGCTGTCACTTCATACGCTTCTGCATCTGCATTTACAGTATCATAAACCGCAAGCCCCTGAAGCAATGCATCCAGTGCTTCCAGTTCACGTCCCATCTTCAAATTATTTTGATAAGAGTCATACTTTCTCTGAATCTTATATATGGTTTCACTCTTTTTTTGGATTAAACTCTCTGTGTCTTTTCCGTTAAGTTCCATGCCATAAGTAGCTTGATATACTGTTTTATAATCCTGTTTATAGTATGCATTTCGCGCTGTTTGAAGAAATCCCTGCGTGGAAAGAACATTTGTGGCAACGAGCACCGCTCCACCTACAGAAGCTCCAAATGCAACAACCGCTGCAAGTTTTTTTGGCGGAATGCGCTTATTTTTATCATTTTCAGCCTGTTTTGCCTCTTTTTGAGCCTTCTTTTCCTGCTTCTTTTTTGCGGCTTCTTCCTGTTTTGCCTTCTTCGCAGCAGCTTTTTCTTCTGCTTTCGTCTTCTTTTCCTCATCTTTGGCAAGTTTTTCTTCTTCCTTCTTGGTCTGCTCTTCCTGCTTCTTTGCCTTCTTTGCCTCTTTCTCAGCCGCAAGCTCTTCCTCCGTCGGTTCTGGCACCAGATCTTCGGTCAGCATATTGAAAAATTTAGCTAATTTTCCAGGTTCTTTTTTACTCTCTATCTCCGCATCTTCTGTTTCCTTAACTTTTTTCTTCTTTTTTGCAGCCTTCTTTGTCTTTTTGTCCTCATCACTTTCTGCTTTTACTTCTGGCTGCGTCTCCTCCAACACAGACTGTGGAATTACTGGAAGCGGCACTCCACCATCATCCTCATCTGAGTGATTCAGTCCTGCATTGACAGATGCTGCTTCATCGTCAGCCATCTGATTCAGCAAATCCATCATGTCATCCTGTATTGGCTCATTATTGTCTGACTTTTTGAGCATATCATTGATTTCTGCAAGCTCTGCGTCATCATCAAGCATATTGAGTACATCTTCCAAATTGTCGTCCATATTGATAGAAGCGTCACTCTCGCTGCTATCGCTAAGAATATCAGAATTTTCAGAGACATCAGAAATATCTGGAATATCGATATCCAAATTCTTTCCTAGACTGCTCAATACCTCTGTATCCTGCGTTTCCAAGTCAGACATACTAAAGTCAGATATATTAAAATCCGACATAGGCATTGTCAAATCCTCATTGTCAAGCCCCAATTCATCAATATTTAGCTCGCCTGCTATCTCACGTTCTGTCTCGGACTGAATCGCATCTCCCAGTCCGTCTATATTTAATTTATTATCCTGAAAAACTCCTAAATCGGACAATTCAGGAATCTCCATATCTTTCAATTTAAGATCGTCATCTGATTCCGGCATCTCTTTATCCTCCAAACCAAATTCTTCTCCAGAATCCGATGTCCCCGCTGTCGCTAGGGCAGATTCTTCTGCATTTGTTTCTACGGCAGTCGTCAGCCTTTCTGCCGATTCAATAACATCTGTATCTGTAAAATCTGTTGCCAAATCCAATATCGATGTTTCATCTGAAATATCGTTTGGTTCTTCCAATAGTAAAGAGGTATCTGGAATTAATGACTCCTCTAAACTATCTGATAGCTGTAATGCAGACGTATCTGGAATATCCATTATTTCTTCTAACAGATCTGTCATTCCTTCAGGTTGCAGTGCATCTTCTGTATTTTCTGGTATCTCTTCTGGCAATAGAGTTTCTCCTAAAATATCCTGTAGATCTTCAGGAATTTGCAGCAACGGCTCCTCAGAAAAGTCTGATGTCTTTTCTGGTATTTGCAATCCTTCTGAAATAAGTGTTTCTTCTGGTAAATC
>DEPD01000057.1 GCA_002358575.1 Lachnospiraceae bacterium UBA3401
GAAAATAAGTGATGCAGATTGCGTAGGATATTTCTTCGAGGAGGTATGTCAAAAAACGTAGGCGTAGCGGGTTGCGGCGAGGCTTTTTGGCATGCATAATCGGAGAAATAGCCAAGTCAAGATGCGTCAGTTATTTTTCTACAGTTCCTAAGTAAGTATTTTTTACGGAGATATATGAAAAGAAATTTCATGAAAATGAGAGGAAGCTTATTATGCGCAACGAAACACAAATGTATCAATTATTATTGAAGATTGCAGAGGAAGATGATAGGATTCTAGCAGTCTATATGAATGGTTCAAGGACAAACAAGAATGTCCCAAAGGATATTTTTCAAGACTATGATATTGTTTATGTGGTGCCAGAGACAGGTTCTTTTATCAGAGATGAAGATTGGCCGCACAAATTTGGAACGATTCTTTATATGCAGTTTCCAGACGAAAGTCCAGATTATCCAAATGACAAGGAAAATCATTATGGTTGGCTGATGCAGTTTGATGATGGTGTTCGTATTGATCTTACGGTTCAGACAGTCCAGTATGCCAAAGAACATATCCATGATGATAAACTTTGTCGAATTTTACTAGATAAACAAAATATACTGCCAGCAATACCAGAGGCGACAGACGCGGACTATTATATAAAAAAGCCCACAAAGATACAGTTTCAGGCGTGCACCAATGAATTTTGGTGGTGTAGCAACAATTTAGCCAAAGGGCTTTGGCGTAAGGAGATGCCTTATGTGCAGGATATGACCAACTTTGTTGTCCGCAAACAGTTGGAAGAGATGCTTTCATGGAAGATTGGTATTCAGACAGATTTTCAGGTGAGCGTTGGAAAATCGGCAAAGTATTTGTATCGATGGCTTGACGAGAGTGAGTATCAAGGCTATCTGAACACATATTTTGGCGGTCGTATTGAGGAAGCCTGGACAGCAATTTTGCATATGTGCGATTTGTTTGAGAGTACCGCGGAGTATGTGGCAAAGAAGTTAGGATATACATACAATGCTATGGAGGGAAAAGCGGCGCGGAAATTTTTAGAACAGGTGAGACAGTTGCCGCAAGATGCGGTAAGTATTTTATAAGATAAAGAATCGATTGGATACTTTTTAGTTCTTTAGATAATGATGGATAATTAGTGCATCGAGTAGGCAAGATTTATGCTGATAGAACATATCTTTTCATATAGGAAGCTCCTTTCTGATAAATTTATATGCCAATTCTCAAAGAATATTGTCATTATAAGTTAGAGAAGCCCCTTATGCAGTTTCTCTTTGAAAGTCCAGCATAAGGGGCATTGATTTTAGATAAATGAGTTATAATCTGAAACGGGCGGTATATTGTAAGATGCTTTGGAAGTATATCCGCTGGCTGTATTTGCATTGGTGTTCATATAATAATCAACACGTGATGCATTGCTGGCAACATAAGAACCATAGTTCTTGAAAAAGTCATGTACTTTAGACATATCCGCCTTTTTAAAGGTATCCTCATCAAGTGATAATCTACCTTTTTTGTCTACGCTAAATCCAAATTCTTTTAGTGCTTTGGTGTTGTTTGCTGTTCTTTCTCTAATGTAGGACAGATTTGAAAGCACCCCCGAATTGGAGCTGGATTCAGCTTTATCAAACATAGCGTTATAGTTGCTCACAAAGCTTTTTGCTGTAGAAAGGATTTTTTTCACGTCATATTCGTCTGTCTCATTGCCGTCTGCATCCTTTACCTTCGCAAATAATTCGTTGGAAGCGAGGGCTTCGCCGTCTTTCTTGAGCGCAGCCGCGCTAGTGCTGGTTGGTTTCTTTGTATCTGTGTTTGTAGTATTATTTGTTGTGCTTGTTGTAGTGCTAGTGCTGCCACCTGCAAATTTAATGCGGGAAGCAATTGTAGAACCATAGCTTTGAATGTTGTCTGTCGAGAATAATTTCTGCACTTTTGAGAGATCGGCGCCCTTTAACTTGGTTTCATCAAGCTGAAGCGTTCCATCATTTTTAAGCATAACGCCGATTTCGCCAAGTTCTTTCTCAAATTTTGAAGTGGTGCTCATCATGTTTGCCACATATGCTGTCTTGTTTGTAAGTGTAGAACTTTTTGATGCAGTCACAACACTGTTATAGTTGTTCACATAAGATTTCATTGCGGAAACTACTTTCTCCGCCGCAGTTGAACCATTTTCTGTGTCCTCATAAGTCTTTTCACTTTGCAGTGTTGAGACAGAGGACTTTAAGCTACTAATTCCAGAAGTCAGATCGGAATTTGCTTTTTCTGTCTCTTTAGAAACAGTGGGATACATTTTCTCTCGAAGTAACGTATCAATAATGTTGTTCGAGCCGCGTCTTTTGTTTGTAGACGTTGTTGAACCTGAATTTTCCTCTAAAGAACTATAGTAGGATTTGAGTAGTTTTTTATATGTACCGTTCTTTATCGCGTTTCGTTCAGAGAACAGACTGTACAGGTTGGTCGAACTATTGTTGGAACCATATAGAGAACTGTTGTTCCAAAAGTTCATAAATGCCATACTCATCACTCCTTCACTCAATAAAATAAAGTTTTTCTGTTATCCCTATTTTATACTTATCCTATTTAAAAATCAATGGATTTTCCATATTTTGTGAAACTTGTAACCAAAATGTTTTTAAAGCTCGCCTTTGGAGAACAAATTATCTTTTCCCATGCCGTGTTCCGAATAGTTTCTAATTATAATATTTCTCTGGCCATGTATAGATAGAAATACCGCCCAGCTCCACATGTTCTGTCAGTTGCGGGGCGATAACTGTAATGTCGTAGCGGCGGACTATCTGGGTGTCGATTGTCAGGCAGGTCAGTCGTTTCATGGTGGATAGCACTTCCAATCCAGTAAGATTTGGGTTTTCATACAGGTCCAGACCCCAAGCCCGGCAGAACTCCAGATCACGGATATCTCTTAGTCCAGTATTGGCCAAATTCAGCATTCCCAATCGTTTGCATTTGCGTAGACAGGCCAGCGTCCCAGGTTCCAAGGGATTTCCACGCAAGTCTAATTGGTTTAGGCAGGTAAGCCCACGCAAGGGTTCGAGACTGGAAATCCGATTGCCATAGAGATTCAACTTTGTTAACTTATCTAGTCCTGCTAAGGGAGATAGGTCGGTGATTAGATTATAGGGCAGCCAAAGCTCTCGTAGATTAGTGAAGGAAGCTAAGGGGGATAGATCTTCGATGTCATTATTCCACAAGTCTAGTTCTTTTAGTTGGACTGCTTCTCTAAGGAAGGAAAGGTCTCGAATACTCATACCCCGTGCCTCAAAGCGTTTCCCATAAATCAGATCTACCGCTATTTGGAATAGTTCCCTCTCCCCAGGAATCAGCAGGCGTTCCCATTCTTCCTCTGGGGATAGACCAGTTTCCTTTGCATTGTGTTCTGCCTGACAGATTTGTTGGGCTAGTTCGCCCACCCTGTTCCACTTCGCAGCTTGTTTGGCATTCCAGTGCCAACCAGGAGCCTTTTGAGCGAAACGCCGAGCAGAAAGCTTCTCGTCTCTCTCTTGGGGCAGCAGACCTAGAGTAAGGTGAATCTGCCCTTTGAGGTATTCTCCCCAATTGGGGCTGGGACCTTCGTAGACAAAGCGGTTGTCCTCTAGCCAGCAGGCACACTTCTCTGTTGGTACTACTCCTTGGGGCCAGGTAAATTCTGATCCAATTAGCTCCGGGAGATGGCGGGCACGTCCTCTTCGTCCCCCTTTGCCAGTGAGGCAATAAGTGAGGTATGCTTCCATATTTTGATCCAAAATCAGTTCCAACCACTGGGCGAAGGTGCAGGCCGGAGCCCGCCGGACACCAAAGGAACCCACTGTCCACACTTCTCCGGCACAAGGTCCGGCGGTGATCAGCGACCAGCCTAACGCTTCATTGCCCATGAGCAGGATCTGTCCTGGCAGCTTAGTAACATTATGAAATTGTACCAGTTTTCCCTCGAAACACTCTGGATTCTCCGCAGGGGGATAGGGAACGTCCAGTGACATTTTTTGGTTTTCAATGTTTTGTAAGGATATCCAGAGGAAAAAGTTGCACACAAGGGGTACCCAGCCGCCGTTGGCGGTACAGCTTATAATCTCTCGATAATCTTCTGGCAGACGGATATTTTGCTCTTTTTCAAATTTTTCTAACCATTCTATGCCTGTTGGTTCTTCAAGATGAACCAGTTTTGGAGCGTACTGTGCCATACTGACTAGCTTGTCTTGTACTCGTTTCACTTGTATTGCTTCTCTTGTGTAGTCCATAAAAGTAATTCCTTTTTGATACAAATTTATACGTTATTCAATATAACAATCTCACCGGTTTTCAAAAGTGCGTTGATTGTATTCAATGTTTTCGTCACGCTTGTGTCCACATCTTTTTCACTGATGGATGCGCACAGCACCACATCTTCCATAATGGCATGAGCCAGTCCAGTACTGAGATTGTCTAAGATCCTTTTTCGTGTCTCCTGTTGGAGTACATAGATACAGATTGCCAGATCTTTGTTATCTAATTCTCGCAGTACTCGCTGTATACATCGGTTGTGCAGATTACTGACCATTTTTTCTAAATTATGAATGGATTCACAGATATCTGAATCCTGAAAAGTAGGGTGAATGGAAAATAGTTTTTCCACATCTTTTTTCTGGTGAAGGACTTCTATCTGTGTGCGGTATTCCTGATGTAGTTCAATTGGCATCAAGCTCATAAGAACACCTTCTAGTACTCTGGGATTATCTCCATTTTGTATTCCGAGCATTCCCCTTAGATACATATAATCAATCATGGCATCTGCATTGTCTGGCGCTTTTGTCCAGTAGATATTTGTTCCTATCTCTGCGATAATTTCTGGGAAATTACCATCTACAACCAGAAGAATAAGCTGTTTTAAAAAATTTGACGGTATTGTTTGTGCTATATCTTCCAGAGCAAGCAATCCTTCTTTTCGGGCAAGGTCGGCGAGTTTCATAAGGTTTTTTGCTGCATCAATAACTTTGTTTTGCTGCTCCTTTACTCCTAAATCGGTCTTCTTTAGTTTTGCGATAGCATCAAGCCGCACAGCATCTAATAGTGTAATTCGTAAGTTCTCCATTTTATTTTGCCTCCTGTATGGCGTATCAATTTTTTTCATCATAACATAATGACCCTGTTATCTCAACAAAGAACTGTAGAAAAAATAAGAATTTGACGTCGTATCCGTCAGTTCTGTTCACGCTTCATTTGATTTTGACATATTTTTCTTATTGACGGCGTAAACAACAATTTTTACACAAAAACTAACGATTTTATTAATTTGACTTACGATTCCTATTACGTTGATGGCGAGTGAACAGTAATTCAGTTCCAATATAAACAAGAAGTAGTTCTGGAGATAATTTTCAGCTTCGTATGAAACAGAAAGTTTGCCGCAAAAAATAGCTTTGTAATTTATGTACGAAAACGGTTTGTCTTTTTTGGCCTTATAGTATAATATGTATTTAGGAATTGTTAATAAAAAATGGTTTATCTAAAGATCAGTCAAAAGAGGAGGGGGATTTTGTCATAACAATGGAATTTGCATTTAAAACTGGTGAAAAAAGAAGTAATAAGAAATCTGCAAAGTCAAAAATTTCAGAAAAAACAGTGTGTTCTGAAAGGTGTTATCCTGTTCAGCGATTTGGCGTATATGCTAAGGAAATCGATGAATATCTTAAAAAAGGAGCCAGTCCAATACAACGAATGATATGTATTGGGGGAAGAAATTATTGCAATTTTAACGATTTGGATGCAGATGATCAGTTTAAAAACGCATTTGTGAGTGCATTTGCTAATAGAAGATGTCCAAGTTCCCGTTATTTGGCAAATAGTAAGATTGCGCAGAATTTAGATTTTTATTTGTGGAGCGATACACAGTATCCATTTGAGGATTTTCAGCAGTTATTTTATGCATGTCTTCCACAAGTATATGGTTATTTACAGTATACGCCTGCTGTAGTATATAATAATATGGCTCCTGTAGAGATTAGGATGACAGGAGATAGAGATAAGGACTTTAAGGCAGCCAATGTAAAGTTGAAGCTGGCTGAGACTCCAAAGGGCTATACATGGCATCATATAGAAGGAATTCGTGTTGACTCTGATGAAATTAAATGTGATATGATATTATTAGAGTCAAGTTATCATAATACTATATGGCATGTTGGTTCTGTGAATCAGTATGAAATTGTAAGGGGTATCAATTATAAATAATCTATAAGGAACTGTAGAAAAA
>DEPD01000156.1 GCA_002358575.1 Lachnospiraceae bacterium UBA3401
GATATTTCTTCGAGGAGGTATGTCAAAAACCGTAGGCGTAGCGGGCTGCGGCAAGGCTTTTTGGCATGCATAATCGGAGAAATAGCCAAGTCAAGATGCGTCAGTTATTTTTCTACAGTTCCTTATGAAACGAATTAAAACAGGAGTGAAATTAAAATGCAATTTAAAGCAATTACAAAGAGAGAAGAAGGAAAATTTATCACACGTTATGATATTGCATATGAGACAGTGGACCATCAGGAGAAGATATATGAGATTATCAGCCGCAATAAGGCATTGGATTCTCTTGACGCGCTGAACGGCAGCAAGCCGGATTCTGTTGTCATTATCGCAACAGATGAGAGCGGGGAAAAGTTGTTACTTAACAAAGAGTTTCGCATGGCAGTTGGGGATTGGGTATACAATTTTCCAGCAGGGTTGATTGACGCAGGAGAGGAGCCTTATGAGAGCGCAAAGCGCGAGTTGTGGGAGGAAACAGGGCTGGAATTGTATGAAATTGATGATTTTATTGGCGCAAGCTACAGTGCAGTTGGTTTTAGCAATGAAATTAATGTTTGCGTAGTAGGAAAGGCGCGGGGAAATTTTAGGCCAAGCACTTCCACCGTGGAAGAGATTGAGCCTGGATGGTATACAAAAGCAGAGCTTAAAGAACTGTTAAAAACAGCGCGTTTCGCTGCAAGAACACAAGCATATAGTTATCTCTGGAGCAGAATGTAGGTGCTAGAGCATGTTAATAAATGCTCTAGCAGAAATTGTTCGTTACAGTTCAGCTTAGGACTTTGCAGCGTAGTGGCTAAGATACATCAAGCCATGCAAATGAGATTTTTTATGAATATTTTCTGATTTTTAGGTAAATACCGCAGCCATCGGCAATCTTTTGGCAGGCAGCAATCTCCTCCGCAGGAAGAACATCAACAATGGAAAATTGTGTGTGTTGAAATGCTGCTTGGGAGAGAGAAGCGAATTCGAGCATTGCCGGATAGGCATTTTTGAATTGTGGTCTTGTGACAGCTTCATATTTTTCTGCTGTGGGTGCATTTAAGCTGATAGATACGCTGTCAATTACCGCTGCAAGTTCTGGTATAATATTCCGATTATGATAGAGATTACCAAGCCCGTTTGTGTTTAGTCGAATAGAAATAGCGTACTTTTTCTTGGCATAAGCAGCGCTTGCGAGCAGATTTTCAAGTGCACAGGTAGGTTCGCCATAACCGCAAAACACCAGTTCTTCATAGCCTGTAAAATCAAAATTGTCGATGGCGTTAATGATTTCTGCAAGCGTCGGTTCTGTCTTGTGCCAGAGCGTTTCGGCGTCTCCAACAGCGTTTTTTAATGAGCGGACACAGAATGTACAGTTGCAATTGCAACGGTTTGTGATGTTGGCGTAAACTTGATTTTTGTATGTATATAAGATATCAGCCATAATAAATTGTCCTTTCTGAATAGGTGTCGAACCAGATTGTGTGATTTTCTATAATTCCTATTTCGTGAAATTCGTATTTAAAAATTTTGTTTTGAGATGGGTTTTGTCAAGCGCAAGTCCAAATAGAATGAAAAATATCGCGCTCCCTCCAGATTGTATGAAACTGCCAGACATAGAGGCAATCAGTGCAGTTTTTGTGCCAAAAAGCAGGCATTCGGCAAGAAAGTAACCAACACCTGAGATAAAGCATGCAATGATAGTGGCTACAATATTGCGCGGCGTGACAATCTTTATGGATTTGCAGGTAAAAGGAAGTGCTATCATCATTTTGATAATGATTGTCGCAGGCACCCATATGGGAGAGGTCAGCAAGTCGGCAGCACTACCGCCAATAGCAGCCGCTGCCAGTGCATAAGGGGTGGGCAACAGTGTGGCGGCTAGATAGATAATAGAGTCGCCAAAGTGAATGTAGCCTCCATTTATGCCAGTTGGAATATGGCAGATGTACGCCGTCATAATTGTTATCATCGCTGCCATAAGTCCTGTGAGTGTCAGATATTTTAGTTTGTTTTCTCGTTTTTCGCCTTCTCTGGGCAGTGTACGTGATGTCATGGTTTTTTACCTTTCTATAAAAAAATATAATATAGTGAGTGTTGCGGCTTTTTATAACAATAAATGTAGATATTTCTCAAAATAAACACCATGATTTTTGGGAATATTGTTTTTGGAAGCTTCCTCGATTGCAGGTGATAAAAACTGAACTGCTTTTTCCATTGCGTTCTTAATAGACAGTCCATTGACTAGACTTCCTATTATGATAGAGGCAAATAAATCGCCAGTTCCTGAAAAGCTTTCTCCTAGATACGGTGTTTCTAAATAGTAATGATTTTTGGCTGTGACAGCAAGGTTTCCAACAAAAGCACAATCTGGCTGTCTGCGCACAATACCAGTGATAACAATTGTCTGACTTGTCAGCGCCCGCGGAAGGAGCTTACGAGCAGTATCTTCTACATAAGATAAATAGTCTTTGTCAGAAGCATGTTTCGTCAAAATATGATAATCTATGTCTGCAAGAAGACACAGCTCTGTTAGATTTGGAGTGATAACATTGGCGTGTCGGGTCAGTTCCTTCATGCAGTTTAAAAGTTCGTCAGTAAAGATGCGAATTCGCCGCCCATTATCACCCATAACAGGGTCTGCGAGATAAAGTGTGTTGTCCGTGTGAAAATTTTCTAGGAAATAGAGGACATTGTGCATTTGTGCGGCACTTCCAAGATATCCAGAGTAGATGCCATCAAAGGATTCTTGCATTTTTTTCCATTCGTCTGTAAAATAGTTCATTCTGTCTGTAAAATCATCACAATAATAACTGGAGAATCCTGTCTGTGCAGATAGAACAGCAGTTGGCAGCGGGCATGGTTGTATTCCAAGGACTGATATCACAGGAATTGCTGCTGTCAGTGAGCATTTTCCAAAACCAGACAGGTCATTGATAAGCGCTATTTTTTTCATTGTATGGGTATCCTTTCGCAGATAATGTGTGAAATAAACGAATAACCACACTATATATAAAAAGTGTCAGTATGAAAAGATACAATTTTTAGAAAATATAAGTGGTCAGTTTATCACAGTCGGAGAGGATTTGCATTTTTATGTCTGCAGAGCTGACTTGTACGCCGTAACAAGAATGCCAATAGCATTCCTGAAATACGGAAAAAAGAGGCATGGAGTTGCAATTTATATAATATATTGAGTATTAAGAATTATTGTGCGAATGAAGGTGTACGTTATGGATGAGAGTATGAAAAAAATTGTAAGCAATTGTGATTTTTCGGGAGTTAAGCCGGCAATGATGGATTTGCCTTATCCTCCCGTTCAGGTGCGGGAAAAAAATCAGGTATATGCAGACTTGATCAGTATTAGTTATTGCGGAATGGTGTCAGAGATGTCAGCAACATTGCAATATATCAACAATGAAAGTCGCATGTTTTGTGAGCGTTGTCCAATGGGGAGAACGATTCTTGGAATGGCAATGGCAGAGATGGTACATATGCAGAAATTGGGAGAATTAATTGCGTTATTAGGAGGAAACATCTGTTATATTACCAAACAAACAGGAGGACGTCAGTGGATGTGGACGCCACAATGTCTGACATTACCAGAAAAGATTGGGGAGATGCTACAGGCAGATTTGGAGAGTGAACAGGCAGCAATCAATCAATACAATATGCATATTAGAATGATTCAAGATAATTTTGTGACCGCATTGTTACAACGAATTATACAAGATGAGCAATATCATATTATGCTGCTGCGCTCGATGTTGGATACAATATAAAGGATTGATATAACCTATTTTTATGCACACGGACGCGGAAAGGAAATATGCAGCCAAAGCTGCCCGTGTCCGGCGCGCGAGTAGGGAAGATGAGACTTCCCTGCTCGATTATAGGAAAATTTAGATTACAGGAGATGATTGTATCGAGTATTTGGAGATTATCTTAAAAAACGTCAAGAAAAGTTATTTGGATCAGATTGTCGGAAGATATATTAGATTGGAGAAAGAAGATATCATATCCTCCTACTTTTTTGATAAAGAAAACGACAAGAATATCACTTATGATGAGATAAAAAGTTTGGAATCTTATTTTCATGTTTGCGGTACATGCACACTTTACCTGAAAAAACTTCAAGTTGATATTGAATTAAAAGATGTATTAATTATAATTAGTAGCGATGAAAAAAACGCGGAACTTACACTGAATTTTCCAGAAAAACAATTCCGTGATTTAGAACAGAATGTGTTGAAAGAAAATCTCCACAGATTAGTTTTGTACTTGATTCAATTTTGTAAATGCTGCGAGATTCATAATTGGATTCTAGGGTATGAACCCGCAGAGGATAATGACATGAAAATGATAGAATGGAAAGAAAGTTATTTTTAAATATTTTCAAATATACGAATGTCGACAGCAGTATAATAATACTCTCTGTCAGGAAGTTCTCCAGAAGTGAGGTAATTAAAAAGCAAATCAAGCGGTTTTTGTCCCTGAATGCGTGGCTGCTGACAGATAATTGCAGATAAGATTCCTTTTTGTAAAAAGTGTTCGGTGGTGTCTGCTTTGTCATAGGCAATGGCACAAAGTTGCCCGGAAAGACCGAGAGAGTTAATAGCGCGACAGCCGCCATACACACCTCCAGCCGCAAAAAAGAGCGCATTTATCTCAGGGTGCGCTTTTAAGAGCTTAGAGGTCTGCTCATAGCTCTCAATCTCGTCATCTTGTGTCTCAACAATTGATACAATGTGCATACGTTTTTGATAGGGGGTCAAAGCTTCCGTAAATCCAGCGATGCGTTTTGTATGACAAAGAATATCCGAGGAGCCAGTGATAATTCCAATCTGAACGATGTCATGAGTCATCAATCTTAATAGACCTGCGGCAGTTTTGCCGCTTTTGGTGTAGTTGCTTCCAACATAGGCAATGCGTTTTGATTTTTCAATATCTGTGTTTAAAGTTACAACAGGAATCCCCTGTTCGTAAAGTGTGTTGATGCGTAGACGAATGCGGTCATCATTTTGTGGCGCAAGGGCAATGCCGCTTACTTCTTCTTGAAGCAGTTCATCGATTGCGCGCAGTTGGGCATCTACATTGATAGGAATTTGTTTGACAAGCACAGTACAATTGTATCCAGCCAAGTCCTGTGCTTTTTCATTTACCCCTTTCAATACATCAGCAAAAAAGGGGTTGTCTGTCGAGAACAGAATAACGCCAAGTTTTACTTTCTTTTTTTGGGCAGCAAGCGCCAGTCCGGCTTTGTTTGGCTTATAGTTGAGCGCTTTTGCAATTTCTCTGACTTTTTCGGCAGTGATAGGATTGACAGAACCTCGATTGTTGAGTACTCGGTCAACGGTTCCACGGGAAACGCCGGCAAGAGCAGCGATTTCTTTTATGGTTGCCATAGATAAACTCCTCCGTAAGATTAGTGCATAACTTAGTGTATAAACTGAGAATTTCCTATTTTTAGTATATAGGGAATGGTTTGAAATTGCAAGCAAAATGTTGCACGTGCACGCCGAAAGAATATGGATTGTTACTTTTCACACACATCTATCAACGTAGTGAAAAGCGTGCGTCAAAGAGGGAGATTAAACATATTGCATAATGTTTTTTATATATTTTGACGAAAATAGAATATTGTAAAAGTTCTACTTGATTTTTGATGAAATACAAACTATTATGGAATTAGCTGATAAGCGTGCACGTGCACGTAACGGCGATTTGACAATTGAACTGACATACAGCAATCATGCAGTATAAAATAAGGAGGATTTCAAAATGAACAATTTACCACAGGTAAAATTAGGTATTGTGGCGGTGAGCCGTGACTGTTTTCCAGAGAGTTTGTCTGTAAATAGAAGAAAGGCGTTAGTGAAGGCATATGCGGACAAGTACAGTATGGATGACATCTATGAATGTCCAGTTTGTATTGTAGAGAGCGAGATTCATATGGTGCAGGCGCTTGAAGATATCAAGAAAGCAGGCTGCAATGCGCTTTGCGTATATCTTGGAAACTTTGGTCCTGAGATTTCAGAGACACTGCTTGCAAAGCATTTTGATGGTCCTTCTATGTTTGTTGCGGCGGCTGAGGAGACACAGAATGACCTTGTGGGTGGACGCGGTGACGCATACTGCGGCATGTTAAATGCAAGCTACAATTTGAAGCTTCGCAATATTAAGGCGTACATTCCTGAGTATCCAGTAGGGACAGCGGAGGAGTGTGCTGACATGATTCATGAGTTCCTGCCAATTGCAAGAGCAATTGTTGGGCTGAATGATTTGAAGATTATTTCCTTTGGTCCTAGACCGCTCAATTTCCTTGCTTGTAACGCACCGATTAAACAGCTCTACAACATTGGCGTTGAGATTGAGGAGAACTCAGAGCTTGACCTTTTTGAAGCATTCAAGAAACATGACGGTGACGAGAGAATCCCAGCGAAAGTGAAAGAGATGGAAGAGGAGCTTGGCGAGGGCAATATGAAACCGGAAGTTCTTCCAAAACTTGCACAGTATGAGCTGACGCTGCTTGACTGGGTGGAAGCACATAGAGGATATCGCAAGTATGTTGCAATTGCTGGAAAGTGCTGGCCTGCATTTCAGACACAGTTTGGCTTTGTTCCTTGCTATGTAAACAGCCGTCTGACAGGTATGGGCATTCCTGTATCTTGTGAGGTTGATATTTATGGTTGCTTAAGCGAGTTTATTGGTACCTGTGTAAGCCAAGATGCAGTCACACTTCTTGATATCAATAATACTGTTCCAGCAGATATGTACAAGGAGTCTATCAAGGATAAGTTTAACTATACACACAACGATACCTTTATGGGATTCCACTGTGGAAATACCAACACCAAGAAGTTGAGTTTTTGTAGCATGAAATATCAGATGATTATGGCGAGAACACTTCCAGAAGAGGTTACACAGGGTACTCTCGAAGGCGATATTATTCCTGGCGATATTACGTTCTACCGTTTACAGTCCACAGCAGACTGCAAACTTCGCGCATACATTGCACAGGGTGAGGTTCTTCCAGTAGCAACAAAGTCTTTTGGAGGCATTGGTGTATTTGCAATTCCTGAGATGCAGCGTTTCTATCGTCATGTATTGATTGAGAAGAATTATCCACATCACGGTGCAGTTGCGTTTGGACACTTTGGAAAGGCATTGTTTGAGGTATTTAAATATATTGGCGTTCCTGTTGAGGACTTGAACTACAATCAGCCAAAATCACTGCCTTATCCCACAGAAAATCCGTTCGCATAAAGTGTGGCAGATTTTTTACATAAAACTGTTCTGATATAAAGTGAAATATAAGTAACAAGGGTGGAAAATAACTTCACCCTTGTTTTTCTTTGTTTACTCAATTTCTTTTAATTTGTTCTTTCCACTGCTCATGGTTTTAATTGTCAAAATTGTGAGTTTCCACAAGAACCAGCCAATAGAAAACAGTAAAATGCCAATGATAAAGGAAATTGGCAAAAAGGCAGTGGCACTAACCACGTAGGAGTTAATTTGAATGCCAATTTGTGGGAGATCATATCCTAATAAATGTGCTGTAAACTTGATCATTCCTGCAATTGGACAAAGAATCGCAGCAAACATAAATGTAATCCCACAAATGCTGGTAAAAGGTAGAATAAACATACCACTCAGTCCAGCAAGACTGTAAAATGCAATGACTGCACTTAATTTGCGCCAGTTAAAATGGTTGCTTTTGGAAATTGACTCACCCAAATAAGCTTTTGCGAGTTCTTTTGGATTTCCAAGCCGCTCGATAATCTGTACAGGAGATACACCATTGCTTTGTAATTCCAGCATTTCGCTTTGAATTTCCTTTACAATGTCAACACGCTCGGAAACAGCCAGCGGTTTAAGGTATTTATCAATTTGTTCCAGATAGTTGTTCAATGTTTTTTCCATTTCTTTCATATTTATTATACTCCTTTGATTTCCCTGATGGTGTTTGTCAGATTGTCCCACTCGTCAGACATTGCGGCTAAATATTCCAACCCTTTTTCTGTGATTGTGTAATATTTTCGTGGTGGCAATCCCTCTGTGCTTTCCTGCCATGAGGAGGAAATAAATTCTTCTTTTAACAATCTCCGCAGCAGTGGGTAGATGGTGTTCTCCTTTGCCGCCACAATTGGGTAGTTTTCCAATGTGCTGATTAGCGCATATCCATAAGTAGGCTGCTTCCGAATTAACAATAAAATACAAAATTCAAGAGTTCCCCTTTTTATTTGTGATTTCCAATCGTCAAGATTCATATACTGTACCTCCTGTTTATATATCGTACCACACAGTATATCTAAAATCAATAGTATTTTGTTGCGCGATTCTTATACTTTGATAAAATATAATCAATTTAGTAACAGCTTAGCTGCATTCATTTATAAGTAGTTTATTTGTACATTTTGATAATTTGCTGTAACAGTTCAGCCATGCAGAATTGATTGTGCAAATTGTATGTAGGAGCTTGCTCATTAAGGACAATTTGTACAATTAATTCTATAGGGCAGACGCCCATCATAAAATAAGTCGCCAGCAAATACCAAATATCATTGGTGAAAATGTACATTCTGGCGACTTATGAATGTCATGGCTGAACTGTTACAATTTGCTGGAGACTGTTAGGAACTGTAGAAAAATAACCTTTGAAAAGTATAAATAAATTATAGAAGCCTCTTGTTATCTGTGGTATGATTTTGTTGTATTCATGTAACAGGCAGTAATAAATTAAGGGATTGTAGAAAACAAGTGAGAAATTATAGAACAAAAGCAAGTTACAACAAACTATGGAAGTTGTTGATTGATGAGAGCATAAAAAGTATCTGTGAGTATTTACAGCGTGATATTGGCGACATTATGGAAATGGTTCCTGAGAATTTAGTGATAAAATAATTTACAAAGAGGTTATATTATGTTAGCGTTTTATCATTATCCGTTTGTGCAAAATCAAAATTTTAGAGAGTACACAAAAGAGGATTTGTCTGATACTTCTAAGGTAAAAAAACTGTTTGATTATTGTCAGATACTTGAGGCGTACATTACAAAATCAGGCTGGGATTATTTGATTCAGAGATATGGATATGAGGGACTTTATAATATTGACTAAAAAAGTGGTTGGCTTAACGCAGAAAGTTTAGAGGAATTTAAACAATGCGTTGACGCAGAAATAGAATGCTGTATTGCAGCGGATTTGTATGAGTAAGGAACTGTTTAGAGATAACATGTAGAATAGACTTTGAGAATCTATCACAAAAACAGGAGGTTTTATCATGGCATCATGGTCTGGAATTCGGTATCAATTAGAGAAAGAATATCTTGCATATTCATTGCGTGGACATATTCAGTATTATGCAACGACTTACAGTAAGAGTCCCGACCATGAAGGACGAGCGGCAATTCGACTTGATGGGAAGGAGATTATTGAAGGTTGTTATTGGAATAATTGGTATAAGGCACATCTCTTTCCTATAGATGATAAATATGCTCTTCGCATAGAAAGGGAATTTGCTTATATAGATGATACGGCGATACAGCTTGGCGTGTTTGACCAACGCTGTTTTTACCATGCTTTTAATGAATTTGACAATCAGAGTATTGATAAAAGCCTAGCTAGTGAAAATATGCTTGTCAGAATCTTTGCGCTTTTAGATAGACGTGTTGGAAAGAGGCGGCTGCGCACAATGAAGACTGATATAGAAAAAGAATGTAAGACAATACAATGCTTTTACGCGATTCGGGCAGCCGCCGAAAATATAATTTAAGGCATTACTGATATCTATGGTTTTGTGCTTCTCCTTGAAAATCCTCATTTTCACAGACTTTTCTGAGCGCGTCGCGCACTTCCATCAACGCAAATCCAAGCAGATTTTGGCCACGCCATTTGAGTGGATTATGAGCACCCGCATCGGATTCGTCCATTTTGATTCCCCAAATTGCATCATAAGGGCTTGCCTCGACTAAGATTTTGTCATTTGTCTGTAAAAGGAACTTTTTTAGATGCGGATTCTGCGAAAATTTTTGGTAGTTTCCGTTAAGTACAATGGCATATTTTGCTTTGCTCCAGACGATCTCATCAAAGTTTCTAACTTTTTGCCCCAGTGCTTTTATTTTGTTGGGATTACTGCAGGATAAAATCTGCTGCATTATTTCTTGGTCATCAAATAGTCTGGCTTTTTGAAACATCATATACTGTTCCATACAGCAGTAGTGGTTTGTGACAGAGAAAAAGTGGGATTTGTGCCATTGACTAAGACAGCCTTTGTTGACAGTGCCATCTGAGGAGGACTGTGCTTTCCAAAACATGCAGTATTTTAAATTTTTTCCCATGCGATAGTCTTTTTGAACTTGTTCTAGCGAATATTTGGGAATACCTCCTTTTTGCCAGAGTGGTATGCAAAATTTTTTATAGCGATAATAGATGCATTCATCAGTGTTTTTCCAGAAACCTTTCCATGTCGGTGGTTCTGGAAAAAGTTCTTGATAGTGTGCACTGTCTTCTGGGGAGAGAGATTGATACCAGTTGTGCCATTCTATTGTATAGGCTTCACCATAGCCCATTCGCCATCCAATAGATTGACGTTCCAGTTCCGGGTAAGTAAGCCATAGCGGCAGCATAATTTTTTGTTTCTCTAACATTGTTAATCACCTTGTTTTGTTGAAATTAGATATATCATATCATAACTCAAACTTGTGTTCAATAGAGTGAACAGTGTTATTTTAGTAATTGACAATAGTTCGTTGCTTTTCATACCTGCACCATGCATTTGCTGCATGGTGTCGGAGCCAGCGCCATACTGCCTGCTTTGTGGCATTTTGTGTGCATTAATTGCTGCAATTCATATCAAATCATCATAAATGAATACGAAATCTGGCGTGTGTGTGAAGTGTAACCAACAGTTCATTGCTTTTCACGGGTCAGAAATGCACGTGTACTGCGCATTCTGTGAGAACATGATTGAATCTTGATGTATCTCAATCTCAACACTATTTCATGGACTTTACAGTGAGTGCAAAGTTCTGGACTGAATTGTAACGTAATTTTACACAAGTATGAATTGTAATTGTATCTATTTTCATGTATATTATTAGCAAGGCAGCAAGACAAGGATGTCTTGTTGAGTGGTTTTGGTGCTGTAATTTGTTCTTTTCTATGGGGAAAGTGAGAGAAAATGAAAAAAGAGTACACCTATGTCAGCAGAAATACTTTAGAGTATGTTTATTTGCATGACTGTGATTGTGAGCATATGTATTATGCAGAAAATTATTTGATTTTTGAGATGGAATGGATGGAGATTTTGCGAGGACATCCGCAAAATCCATTTCCGCAGGCGCACCAATCAGGGGCGGGAAGAATCGAACTGTTTCAACCCAAAATTGTAGAGTGCACGTTAGCTGTGAAAAGAAGTAAGAATATCCGCAGCGTGAATGATGTTCGAGAGCTCGACTATTATGGATTGGAATTCTTAGAGTATGAGCAGGAGTACAGAAAATCCAATGACTATTATGCAGAACTGTTTATGGTTTTTGACAGGGATTCTTGTTATGACAATATTTCTTTAAAAATTGAATATCAAGGCGCTACTGTGGCATGGGATACGCTTAACGGTGTGTCATGGGTTGAGTGTATTTAAGAGAAAACGATACGAAACTGGATGAAAGGAAAAAGCTATGAGAACAAAAGATTGTATAGAGAATTGTTTGAAATCATTACAAGATGAAAAAGCATTTAATTTATGGAGTGTTTGTAAAAAATTATTGAAGCTGTAGTAGTACATAATAAGCGGATTATTACACAGATGAGTAATTATGATATGCATGACGAAACGCACAGTGAAAAAGTGCTTGGAATTATAGAAAGTTTATTAGGGGAAAAGATAGAAAAATTAATTTTTTATGAGTTAGTTTTGATTTATATGTCTGCCTATTTGCATGATTCTGCTATGGCAATGCCAGATTGGGAATACAATGTTTTAAGGACTGTAGAGGGAACAGAACAATTGCGTGATTTCGCACCATTGCGTCATTAAAATTTCTAGACGATGCCACCGCATCGCCTCCTTCCTCCGCCTTGCACTGATACAAATATCAAGCACTTTGTATACGAGGATTAAAAAAACGGTGTACTAGTGAATATCCACAATTCCAGAAAGATTTGCTAGAAGGTTTATGATATGGGTTTACAAGTTATCTGATTTTATTTTATTTACTATTTTTCATTGATAGAAAAATTACTGAAGAATAAAAATAATTTATTAGTAATTGATTTTGACTAGAAAAATTGTAGTTTATAGAGTGCAAACTGGTTTAAAATACAAGGAGTTTTTTATGAAGGATTTAATTCGATTAACGGATTTGCAATTGAAGGAAGTATATAAAATATTCAGTATTGCAGATGAAATCCGCGAAGGAAAATATAAAGATTTTTTGAAGGGAAAGAGTGCCATTTTGTTTTTTCCTGCTTCAAGTATCAGAACACGAGTAACTTTTGAAAAAGGGATAGCCCTGCTTGGTGGTCAGCCAATATTATTTCCCAATGATGCACTCGACAAAAAAGAAGATTTAAGAGATGTATGTGGTTATTTGGATAATTGGGCAGATATTGTGATTGTGCGGCACAAAGACATACAGTTGATTGAAAAAGTTGCTCAATATGCAAATGTTCCTATTATCAATGCGATGACGGATAGCAATCACCCTTGTGAGATTTTGTCGGATATGTATTCGCTGTCAAAAATTAGACATAACTTTGTGAAAGACGAATATCTGTTTTGCGGAAAAGCTGGAAATATTGGATTTGCATGGAAAGAGGCATCTGAAGTTATGGGCTTTCATCTGTCTCAATGCTGTGGTGTTGGCTATGAGATAGAAGGGATTGAAGTTTATCATGATATTCAGACAGCAATTAAGGGAAAGGATATTATCTGTACAGATTCTCTGCCCGCAGAGACATTAAGTGCTTTTCAGGCGTGTCAGATAACAAAAGAAGTGATGGAGCTGGCGAATAAAAATGCCATACTCAATCCCTGTCCTCCTTTTTATCGCGGGGAAGAAGTTTCGGCGGATGTGATAGACTCACAATATTTTGTGGGATATGCGTTTAAAAAGCGTTTGCTTGTAATACAACAGGCAATTATAATTTGGTGTATGACACAGAAATAGAATTGTAGTAATATAATATTGTTTAAAAATAGTAAAAACAAAAACAGCATTGAAAATTGTTTAACGATTTCCAATGCTGTTTTTGAATGCCGGTGGCCGGACTTGAACCGGCACGAGGTTGCCCCCGGCAGATTTTGAGTCTGCTGCGTCTGCCATTCCGCCACACCGGCATCTTGAATGATATATCATAACGACAAGAAATATATTATCATATTTTGGCAGAGTTAGCAAGAGAAAAATTACAAAAAATTAAAAAAATTTCTACTTATAAGTCAGCGCCATGGTCAATGACAATAATTTGTCCCGTAATCGCAGACGATTCATCACTTGCAAGGAATAAAATTGCATTGGCAACTTCCTCGGGCATACAAACCGGTAGAGACAAATCGGCATGTTTTGCCATTGCGCCCATCATATCTGGGTCAAGGTTTTCCTTTTTCATACCCATTGTCATTGGAGTCACAACACTTCCAGGACAGAGAGCATTGCAACGCACACTGACATTGGCACAGCGCATGGCGATATTCTTTGTCATGCCAATTACTGCTGCTTTGCTTGCCACGTAAGCGACACCGCCTCCCCCTGTATATCCTGCGACGCTCGAAACGTTTACGATAGAGCCAGCTTTTTTCTCAACCATAATTTTTGCTGCTTCTCTCGTCATGTAAAGCGTTCCCTTTGTATTGATATCAATTAGCGTGTCAATTGTCTGGTCAGTTACCTTTTCAATTGCCTCAATTCCACTGTCAACAACACCCGCATTATTGACCAGAATATCGATAGTACCAAAACACTCAATGGTTTTGGCAATTACTGCGCTGCATTGTGCCTTGTCAGAAATATCACAAGGTACTGCCAGTGCTTCTCCGCCGGCTGCTTTGATTTTGTCCGCCACTGCCTCAAGCTGTTCTACGCGCCGTGCAGAAATAACGACTTTCGCACCCTCCTTTGCAAAAAGTTCTGCTGCGCAGGCTCCAATGCCAGAGTTTCCACCTGTTATCACAGCTACTTTTCCATCTAATCTTCCCATGTTTTTCCTCCTTGTTTTTCCTATTGCTTCTTGAATCTTCTTTGAAAATCTTGTATCGCAGATAACTTGATTATATCATAGGTACATGGAAAATAAAAACAAATTTTGAAATAAGAAATTATTAAAAAATCGTTTAGATTATTTTTCGCGAAGATATTTAGAAAGGTTAGAAAGGTATAAAAAGGAGCATCACTAGAGAAACTGGAAAAACTTGGCACTGGTCAAATTGACGTATTTGGTTGCCTTTTTGTCCTTATTTATTTAAAATAAGGACAAAAAGTAATTTGTCAACAATAATAAAATTATCACAAAAAGGGGAGTGTGTATAGATCTAAATTGAAAAAGTTTTAAAAAAGTTCTATACATGCCCTTTTTTGCTTTAAATCTGGGTGGACATACATGTTCATTGTCGTGTTAATGTTAGAATGTCCCAAAAGTTCACTGACACATTTATAATCTGCTCCTTTTTGAATCAGTCTTGTTGCAAAACTGTGGCGAAGAGAATGAAAATTTAGGTATGAGATATCATGTTTTATTAGAAAACGCTCATAAAATCTTCTGTATGTCCGCGGCTCCATAAATGCAGAGCTGTTTGTCAGCACATATCCCTGCGTATCAATATTAGGCAGGGATTTCATTGTCTCGTGCAGTTTTTGGGGCAGTGGGATTCTCCGAGTAGATTTTGCAGTCTTGGGTATTCCCACAATGATTTTGATGGTTGGCTGCATATCTTTTTGATAGACACGCTGCAGTGTATTCTGTATTGTGATAACTTTCTGAACACAGTCAATATCACTCCAATGCAAAGCGCACAACTCCCCAATTCGCATACCAGTAATTAAACTTAATAGAATCCCGAAAGACTTAAAGGACAAATCTGAAACGACCGCCTCAATAATTGCATCTTGCTCCTCATCTGTAAAAACTTTATTTTTACTGTTCTGCATTTCTGGAATATAGGAGATTTCTAATGTAAAGGGAGAGAGCATATTCTTTTTTACACCATATTTTAAAATTTGCTTGATCAACATCACTAAGTTAGAGATAGTTGATTTTTTTATGGTCTTATGAGCGATATTGTTGCCAGTCTGCCATGCATAGACGTTTTTCTGTATCATATCCTCATTCAAATCGTCTATTTCCAAGTCACCCAAAGCGGGAAGGATATAATTTTGCAGTTCAAAGACATAGTAGGCACTGGTTGATTCTTTAATATAGTTTTTTTATTTTCATACCATTCCCACGCCAAACGTTCAAACTTCATAGTGAACACTCCTTTCTGTCTTTATTTTAAATAAATAAGGATGAGAATGCAACCATATATGGCACAAAGGAAGAGATTCATGACAGATATAAAATATGCGGTAGTTATCACGACGCACAACAGGGAACAATTGCTGCGGGAATGTGTGGAACATGTACAGCATCAAACCATTCCACCGGACAAAATTATTATTGTGAACAATGCGTCCACAGATGGTACAGGGCGCTATTTAAAAACATTGAGCGAACAATGCAAAACAATTGATGTCATAGACCTTTTAGGGAATACAGGTGGTGCAGGCGGGTTTGCTGTAGGCATTGAGCGCGCGGCGCAAACTGCTGCAACATGGGTTTTCGCAATTGACGATGATGCTATTATCGCGTTGGATTACATGGAGCAAATTTTTGCAGCCGCACGACAAAATCCTACACAGCAGGCATTTGCCGGAGCTGTAATGGTGAACGGGCAGATTGATACTTGTCATAGAAGAAATTTGACAAGAATTGGGCTGATGTCAAAAAACTGCAAGGAAAAAGCATATGCGCAACCTTATTTTGTCTGCGACATCGCATCATTTTGCGGAATGGTGGTGGATTTATCCCTTGTGCGTCAGATAGGTCTGCCGCACGCAGAATATTTTATCTGGTATGACAACACAGAATACTCTTTGCGCATTCATAATTATAGCCGGTTTCTTGTAGTGCCGCAGGCAGTACTTACCCACAAGATTACACAGTTAGAAAAAACCCGCCCCAGACGGTATGACTGGAAAGAATACTATGCGGTTAGAAACAGACTTTTGATGGTACAAGAACATGGAACGGTTTTGGATAGGGCAGTCAATTTTGCCAATCTATTTGTCCATGTAATTTTTCGGAACTGGTTATTTGGTGTGATAAAAAGAGATAACTATGATTGGGCGTATGAGCGTGGACTAGTACGGGAGGCGCTTCGAGATGTTCGCAAGATGCGCAGAAAAGAAACCGTTTTAGAAAAAATGACAGAAGGACCAAAAGGGGAGGGGATTACAAATGCTTATTTTAAATAGTGCGATGGTACTTGTTCCCGCACTGTTTGCTCTGTTTGTGCATAATTACATTTGCCATGGTAAGGTGCCGCCTGCAAGAAAATTGTTCTTTTTCTTGCTGTATGGAGTTGTGATTGGTGTATTGATGTACGCAATTATATGGTTGTGGGGCTCTCGTGGAATGGATATTTTACATAAGACCTTATCACAAAAGATTACAGTTACAATTTTTGGCTGTGTGTTGGCTTTCTGTCTTGTATTTATTGCTTGTATTACTTTAGAGCAGGATATTACCATGCAGAAACTACAGCGTTATCTGTTGCGTTTTAGGACTGATGTGCAGAAATATTTCAAGTACGCGGTGCGCTCTGCCAAGGCAGATTTGCGATCAGAGGTAGCAAATGCTTATTTGGACTGGCTTTGGTGGCTAATTGAACCGTTTTGTATGATGCTTATTTATGCGTTGATTTTTGGGGTTGTTTTTAAGGCATCAGAGCCATATTTTCCAGTGTTTATCTTTTCGGGGTTGGCTATGTGGTCATTTTTTTCAAGAGGAATGAGTGTCAGTGTAAATATTGTTCGGAATAACAAGGGGATTATCTGCAATATTTATCTGCCAAAGTTTATTTTGTATTTTGCCCGTATGTTGGTAAATGGCTTCAAGATGCTGGTGTCTTTTGGGATTGTGATTGTGATGATGGTAGTGTTTCGCGTTTCAATCTCCCTAAATGTATTGTACATTGTGCCGATTATGGCAGTATTCTTTCTGTTTACATTTGGGTTGGGGAGTATTTTGATGCATTTTGGAGTGTATGTCAATGACCTTTCGTATATTGTGGGAATTTTGTTAAGTATGCTGATGTATTTTACAGGGACTTTTTACTCCGTCGGAAAGCGGATTCCAGCACCGTTTGGAGCACTTTTGGAACAGTTTAATCCCGTCGCGTACTGTATTGCATCAATGCGCAATGCGGTTTTGTACTGTGAGTCACCGCAAATAGATTTGTTGTTGATGTGGGCACTGGTGTCGCTGGTGTTGTCGGCTTTGGGGGTATACACAATATACCGCAATGAAAATGCGTATGTGAAGGTGATTTGATGGGAGAGAATAAAAAAGAAAACGTCAAAGAAATTGCAATAGAAGCGAAAAATGTGTGTATTCAGTATCAGATAATGAAAAACGTTACAGTACGTCATAATCTTTTTCACAAACATACAGAAGAAGAGGCATTCGAGGCGGTAAAAAATGTGTCCTTTACTGTGGAAAAAGGTGGGATTCTTGGGATTATTGGCAGAAATGGCAGCGGTAAATCTACATTGTTGCGTGCGGTTGCAGGGGTATTTTGTCCTAACAGCGGCAGTATTGACTTAAAAGGTCACACAGTTTCGCTGATGGCGCTGGGGGTTGGTTTTAAAGACAATCTCACAGGGCGGGACAACATCTTGCTGTCTGGCATGTTGCTTGGTTTTAACGATAGGCAGATACAAGAGCGAATACAGGAGATTATTGCTTTTGCAGAGATTGATGAATTTATAGACAGACCAGTAAGGACATACTCAAGTGGTATGCGTTCCAAACTTGCATTTGCAATCACTGCCATGCTGGAAACAGACATTATGCTGGTTGATGAAGTTTTAAGTGTCGGAGACGAGCGTTTTAAGAAAAAGAGCCTGAAAAAAATGAAAGAGCTGATCAATGACAAAAATAGAACTGTAATTATTGTTTCGCACAGCATTGATACCTTAAAAAATCTATGTGATAAGGTAATGTGGATACACGACGGAGAAATGAAAGAAATTGGGGAACCGGAAATGGTGCTGAACAATTATCTAAAATATATGAACCAGTGACAGGACAAAAGATATGCAAAACGAAGAAAATTGTAAGGTATCTGTGATTGTACCAGTATACCGTGTGGAAAAATACATAGACAGATGCATCAGAAGTCTTTTGCGGCAAACCTTATTTGAAATTGAAATTCTGTGTATCTGTGAAAAAGAAGATGATTCTTATAATAAGTTATTGGCATATGCAAAGGTGGATACCAGATTAACGGTGATTGAGAAGAAGAATACAGGCGTGTCTTCTGCCAGAAATGCAGGGCTTAGAGCTGCAAAGGGAAAATATATTGCTTTTGTGGACGCGGATGACTGGATAGAATGGTATGCATTGCAGTTGTTATACGCCGTGGCAGAGCAGAATGCGGCACAAATTACTGTGTATGGCATCTGGCCCGCCGCAGAACCGGATGGTAGTCGAAGAGGGATATTTGACTGTACACCTGTTCGCAATGTCCGATATCGTAACAATGGCATGAAGGCACTTTTTTATGAGCATGGAAGCCGGCCGTATATTGGTAATAAATTTTATAATAGAGAATTTCTAGTGCAGAACGAGTTTTGGTTTGATGAATCCGTTGATATTGGTGAAGACCATCTGTTACAGTTTCAAGTGTTTGGAAAGGCAGAAAACATCTGTTTTTTCCGGGAAAAGCTATATCACTATGATATGAAACGAAGTAATTCTGCAATGAATGCTTGCCAACAGCAGAAGGTAGAAGAGAAAAATTTTCGCCTGCTGGAAATGATTATGCAGCAAAAAAGAACACATTATAAGGAATTGTATGATCGGGAATACACTGCATGGATTTTGCAGGATTATGGTTGGCTGGTTAATCAGAAGGAGACCATATATTCTGAGAATAGAAAAAACAAAATTTTGCGGATTCGCGCATTTTTCAAGGAATTGTCAGCGGAGCAGTATATTTCAGAGTTGCCGATAGAATACCAATATCTGTATGAACGCTTTATGCTGTGGAAAGATCCAATGCAGTATGGCGGATATATTCGTATGCCATACTGGGAGTATGATGCCTACATGGTAGAGCAGGCAACCGGATTTTATGAAACGCTTCCAGTTTCAAAAGGATTGTATGACAGATTACGCAGAGTATATGAGATGGTTGTATTTCATGAAATCCGCCACTGGGCAGTCATTATTCCAGTGCGAATTGTACAGCACTATAAATTGTACAGAGCCAGAAAGAGGCGTATATGAAAAAGAGAAAGCAATACAAAATCTCTGTTGTGACAGCAGTATACAATGTAGAGCAGTATCTTGAGGAAATGATTGAAAGTATTATCAGGCAGAGCATAGGTTTTGAAAATATACAGCTTATCTTGATTGATGACGGTTCACAGGATTTATCTGGAAGCATTTGTGATAGTTATGCAGCAAAGTATCCAGAAAATATTATTGTAGTACATAAGGAAAATGGAGGGGTTTCCTCGGCAAGAAATGAGGGGCTAAATCATATCAGCGGAGCGTATATTAATTTCACAGATGCAGATGACTTTCTTGAGATAGATGCATTGGAAAAAATGTATCTGTATTTAAAAAAGTATGCAGCACAAATCGACTTGGTTGCGATCCCACTCCAATATTATGGCAGTGGCAGAATACACCCGTTGGATTATAAATTCTGTAAGACAAAAATTGTAAATTTGGAAAAGCAGTACGACTATATTCAATTGTCGATAAGTAGCGTTTTGGTAAAAAGTGATTGTATGAAAATGCAGCAATTTGATACCAAGCTGTCATACGCGGAAGATGCGCAGCTTATAATAGATATTTTGCTTGATAAGATGGCATATGGTATTGTCTGTGAAACCAAATACTGGTATCGAAAGCGGGAATCTGGAGATTCGGCAATTGATAGGGGCAGAAAAAATCCTCGCTATTATGTACCCTACATGGAGAATTTTATCTTAAAATCTCTAAAAAACGCTGCTGAAAAAAAAGGAAAAATACCTTATTTTGTGCAATATACCTGCATGTATGACTTGCAGTGGCGCTTAACGGAATATCCGCTTGTAGAACAGGGGATTCTTAAGCCGCAGGAAGAGGAGTGTTACAAAGCGCTTATTAGCAAGGCATTGCAGAATATCGAGGATAAAATAATCTGGGAACAAAAGCATATAAACAGCAGGTGCAAATTGGAGATAGTTGGGCAAAAAAAGCAGCAGGAATATTTGGATATTCGGTTATTTTATGAGTTTATTGAGATTACACCAAGACAGATTTTAATAGAAGGGTGCATCAAAGGACAATCACAGCAGTTGGAAGATGCAAAGCTTTTTTTGAAGATAAGAGATGCAAACATAAGTTTAGAAACATTTTTGGCAATGCCTTTGGAAAAAGAGTATTTTGGATTTCGGTTTTGTATCAAGCGAGATCGATTGCCAGAGAAAGCAGATTTACAGGTGGGTTGCCATTTGCAAAACACAGATATTATATTCAAACAAATTTTGTTTGGAAAATTTTTTCCACTTAGCAATCAGTTTCAGAACAGCTATCTTTATGAAGGTGGGATTTTGCTGACCTATCGCGGCAATTTGTTATGTATTTCAAAGGGAGTTGAGAGGAAAATGCTTGCAGTGTGTGAGAGAAACTTTCAGAGAGAGATGTTGTCAAAACGAAATAAAAAAGTTTTTCGTGGCTGGATTGCGCGGTCAATCTATCAGATTTTAAAACCTTTTAAAAGAAAAGAGCTTTGGCTTATCAGTGATAGGCTGATGAAAGCAGATGACAATGGAGAGGCATTTTTTACCTACATGAACACAGAGGGGAAAAGTGCAGATATCCGCACTTACTTTGTGCTAGAAAAGACCTCCACAGATTATGAACGACTAAAAAAGATTGGCAAAGTGGTGCCATATCATTCGACAAAGCATAAGATTTTGTCACTTTTATGTGATAAAAAGATATCGTCCCAGGCAGATGAATTTGTATATAATCGATTTTATGATTTGTCGTATTTGTATGGTGATATACAGCACAAACAAAAGTTTGTTTTTTTGCAGCATGGTGTGACAATGAATGATTCCAGTACATGGCTTAAGAAGATGGATACTAATATCAGTTTGTTTGTGACAACTACCCAACCAGAACATCAGTCGATATTGGATTATGCATATGGTTACGAGGAGAGACAGGTAGTATGTACAGGTTTTCCTAGATATGATTATTTGTATGCTTCCGCCCAGAAGAAAAATGTAATCACTTTTATGCCAACATGGCGGAAATATCTAACTTGTGATTTTGATGACAGAACAGATGCACGCAAATTGACAAAAGAGTTTTCTGACAGTGCGTATTGCAAAATGTATCAACAGGTATTTTCAAACAGCAAACTTTTTGAAGTGGCAGACAAATATCATTATCAGATTCAATTGATGCTTCACCCTGCTATGCCAAGAGAGTCTATACTTTATTTTCAATGTGCTGGACAGATGGAGATATTAGACAGAAATACAAGGTATAGAAAGTTATATGCGGATTCCAGCTTGATTGTTACAGATTATTCGTCAGCAGTGTTTGATTTTGCATATTTAAGAAAACCTGTTTTGTACTATCAACAGGATGCAGAAGAGTTCTTTTCAGGTAAACATGTGTGCAACAGAGGATATTTTGATTATGAGCAAGACGGTTTTGGCGAAGTGGAGTACACAGCAGATGCATTGATAGACCGCATGATTGAATATATGGAAAATGGGTGCCGGTTAAAGGAATGTTATCGGGAACGGATTGAGAGGACTTTTCGATATTCAGACCAAAAGAACTGTCAAAGAGTTTATGAGGAGATTAAAAAATTGTAGAAATACGAGGATTAGATTGGTATGGAAGAAACAAAGGAATACAGATATAAAGTGTCCGTTGTGACAGCAGTGTACAATGTTGAGGATTATCTAACAGAGATGATAGACAGTATCATAGCGCAGAATATTGGTTTTGAAAATGTACAACTGATACTGGTGAATGATGGTTCACAGGACAGTTCTGGGGCGATTTGCGACCAGTATGCGGCGCAGTATCCAGAGAATATTGTAGTGGTACACAAAAAAAATGGTGGGGTGTCTTCTGCAAGAAATGAAGGATTGAAGTATGTTGAGGGAGTGTATGTCAATTTTACGGACGCGGATGATAAGCTTTACTTCAATGCATTGGATAAAATGTATACTTACTTAAAAAATAACGAAGAGTGGATAGATTTAGTGGCAATACGAACAGATTTTATAGGGGCTAAAAAAGGAGGACATCCATTAAATTACAGATTTAAGAAAACTAGATTGGTCGATTTGAGGAAGGAACACACATGTATTCACCTTGCAATCAACAGCGTGTTAATAAAGCGTACGTGTTTTGAAAAAAGAAGGTTCGATACAGGTTTGTCATATGCAGAGGATGCACAGCTTGTAGTGGATATATTGTTGGAAAAGATGCGTTATGGACTGATAAGGGGGACTTGTTATCTATATAGAAAACGTCTAACAGAAGATTCAGCGCTTGATTTGGGAAGAAATAAAGCAGCCTATTATATTCCATATATGGAGAGATTTATACTATACTCCCTGAAAAATGCATTGGACAAGAGAAATTATATTCCTCAATTTGTTCAATATACGTGTATGTACGATTTACAATGGCGCTTAAATAAAGATCCATTAGTGAATCTAGGAGTGTTATCGGAAGAAGAGACACAAAGATATAAGGAGTTAATTATACAAGCACTACAATACATTGACAATAAAATAATACTTGAACAGAAAAATATTGGAAATAACTATAAGATAGCATTGCTGCTGTTTAAAGAGGACAATAAGAAAAAAGTCGAATTGGTTTCCTGTCCTAACGATTATAAAGTATGTATAGAAGATATTTCGTCAGCTTATGCAAGTTCTTATACAATGATTTTTGAATTTGCGCAAATTTTACCGCAGGAAATATTGATTGAGGGGTATATTCGATACTTTGCAGAACTAGATAATATTGAAGTGATTTTAAAAGAAAAAGATGCACAGACATCTATTGAATTTCAGGCAGAACTTATAGAACGTGAAGAAAAACAGACACTTTGTATGGATGAAGTGATAACTAAGGCCAAAGGTTTTAAATTTCGGATTTGCCGTGATGAGATTCCAGATTCTTTGAATTTGTTGTTGTATATACGCTATCAGGGAAATGATATAAAGTGTAATAATGTATTATTTGGCAAATTTTTTCCAATCTCGACAAAACTAAAAAACAGTTATTTATATCAGGAAGGAATGATTTTGTCATATACAGGAAAGATGTTAAAATTATGCAGTTGTCCCAATAAAAAAATAGTGAAAGAATGGGAAAAGAAGTTTCAAAAAGAGATATTTTCCAAGAAAAATAAGATGATTCGTAGAGGCTGGATTGCCAGAAATATTTATCTTGTATTAAAGCAGTTTAAAAAGAAAGAGCTGTGGCTTATTAGTGATAGGCTGACCAAAGCAGATGATAATGGAGAAGCATTTTTTACTTATATGAATACAATTGGCAAGAATGAAGACATCGATACTTATTTTGTTCTTGACAAAGCTTCAGAGGATTATGAACGATTGCGAAGTATAGGCAAGGTAGTTTCTTTTCACTCTACGAAACATAAGATTTTATCCTTGTTATGTGACAAAATAATTTCATCACAGGGAGAGGATTATATTTTTAATCGTTTTTATGATATGTCATATTTATACAAAGATATACAACACCATCAAAAATTTATATTTTTACAACACGGGGTTACGAAAGATAATTTGAGTCAATGGTTGACAAAAGCAAATAAAAATATAAGCTTGTTTGTTACTGTTACAAATATGGAATACCAATCTATTTTAGATTATGCATATTATTATGATGAAAAGCAGGTTAAATGTGTAGGTTTTCCCAGATACGATTATTTGTATGATAACTCTAAGGAACAGAATATAATTACTTTTATGCCTACTTGGCGTGCTTATTTAGTAGGAAAAATTGATGTAAAAACGGATGCTCGAAAATTAAAAAGTGGATTTGAGAATAGTTCTTACTGCAAAATGTATCAAGAGGTATTTTCGGATAGCAGATTATATCAAGCCGCAGAAAAGTATCATTATCAAATTCGACTTATGTTGCATCCAACAATGCCGCGCGAGTGTATTGAATACTTTAACTGCAATGATTGTATTGAGATACTTGATAGGAATACGCGCTATCGAGATTTATTTGCAGATACAAAACTAATTATTACTGATTACTCTTCGGCAGTATTTGATTTTGCATATCTTCGCAAACCAGTACTTTATTATCAACAAGATGTAGATGAATTTTTTTCAGGAAATCATACTTATGAAAAAGGGTATTTTGACTATGAAAGAGATGGTTTTGGAGAGGTAGAGTATACGGCAGAAAATTTGATAAATCGAATTATTGAATACATGAAAAATGGATGTAAATTAAAGGAGGCGTATCGGGATCGGATTGAAAAAACATTCCCATATAAGGATAAAGAAAATTGCAAACGGGTTTATGAGGAGATTATAAAGCTCTCTTAGGAGTAAAGTAAAGGGGAGAATAAAGTGTATACAAAAGATATACTGGTTAAGATATTTCATGTATTTTTCTTTCGCATATTTTATTATTTGTTTTAGGCTGCGCAAATTTGTTAAGAACACCAACAATAAATGATGTCTGGTGGTATATGAGTGCAGCCATTATTTTCATTATAGCGTTGCCTTTTATTGTAGCACAGGAGGATAAACTTTTGTTGCTATTGCCAGTGACCGCAATATTACCTCGGATTTTAGGGATTGGATATCAGGGTGGAACATCAGCGTATTCCTTTTTGTTTATGTTCTTGGTGGGAGTGATTTGCGCAAAATATGATTTGGTGAATAGATGGCTGCGTTTTAAACAGGAAAGGCTTTTCCTAAAATTTTTGGTAGAAATGCTTTTGGTCATTATTGGTTATAAATTTTATAGAAAGATTCCACTTGAGCTGTTTTGGGAATATCATTTTGGATTGTATCCGCTGTTGGTAATTTTCTTTGCAGTAGAATTTGTATGCTTTCTGCCAGTAGTGGGAAAGGTATTGTCTTTCTTAGGGAAGCATTCCGCGAATATCTTTTATATTCATTCGTTTTTTATGATGTTTTCGGGATTTATTTATGAGCTGCCTTCCTTTTTACTTTCTTATCTCGCACTGATGGGGATTTCATTGGGTGGCTCTGTCTTGATAGAAGCGTTAAAAGAGGTGTTTGGGTATAATAAAAAGAGGGGACAGATATGTTGACAATTATAAGTGATTTTATAAAAATAAACAAATGTTTGTGGGGGGGGGTATTCCTGCTAACGTTACTTTTTCAGATAATGAATATTGTATATTGGGGTACTTGCAAGGAAGGATATTTTGGTGATGAACTGTATTCCTTTCAATTTATTTGTCAGACAGAGTATCCTTCTATCAATGCGAATCGACAGGAAGCGAATTATTTGAATAACTGGCATTCATCGGAATACTATCAAGATTATTTTACAATTTCAGATGAGGAAGCATTTGACTTCATTGGTGTATATAACAGTATTAAAAAGGACGTTCATCCGCCATTGTATTATATATTGTTAATGATTATGTGTTCACTTTTTCGGAAATTTTCAAAGTGGTCCTTTATTCTACTGAATATTATATTTTTTGTTTTATCTGATTTTATTTTGTACCAAATTTGTAAGAAGTTGATTTTGATAAAATCTGGTCAAATCATTCCTTGTCTCTTATGGGGATTTAGTGTTGGAACGGTTACAATGGCAGTGTTTGGGCGTATGTACATGCAGCTTACTTGTGCGACACTTCTTTATACATTTCTGCATTTTATTTTAATTGAGAATATAATGGACAAGAATGCAATTGAGAAGAAGATACTAATTGGAATTTGTGGAGCAACAATATTTGGAACATTAACACAATATTATTTCTTGATTTTTGCGTTTTTCTTGAGTGCATGTACTTGGATTTTTTTGTGGTTATATAAGAAACGAATTGTAATTGAGTATACATTAACAATGTTTTTAGGGCTGTTAAGTAGTTATGTTATTTTTCCACCAATGTATAATCAGATTTTTAAAGAATATCGTGGAAATGAGGCATTCGAGAATATAAAATCAGACTTTGACTTTGGTCGTTTAAGAAATTTTATGAATCTGCTTAGCAAGGAAATTTTTTCTGGGAAAATGAAACTTCTTTTATTGGGAATTGTGATATTACTGCTGACAGGTGTTTTTATTCACTTATTTCAAATAGAATGTAAGCCGAGTGAAGTGGGGGAATTTCAACTTGTTTTTTCCAGAAGAAAAATAGAAAATGTTCCTATAAGGATTACAAAGAATATTATATTTATATTTTTTCTACTTGTGACAATGATATTAGACATTATTGTAATATCAAAGATTGCACCATATCAATCGGATAGGTATATTTTTAATATACAACCTATTGCAATATTAATTATTGTTATAGTGGGAAGTATATTATGCGAATGGATTTCTAAACGGTATGATATAAAAATATTATGTATGATTGTAATGTCACTGATTACCATATATGGTTATTCTGCAACGGGAGTAGGGTATTTGTACAAAGGAGGGAACGAACGGCTTGAAATAGCAAATTCTTTTGCTGAATTGCCAATTATATTACTTACATATAATAATGCTCGTTTTACGTCATGTAATGATGCATTTTACTTTCAGAACGGGCAGAATGTATATCCGATTGATGAAAAAGGAATAGGTGAATTATACAAAGTGTTAGATGAAGTGGAGGCTTCTTCTTTTATTCTACACGTTGATAAATCGTATGATAGTGTAGATGACCAATTAGCTGCGGTAAAAAATAATGTAGGTGCAATTAAGTCAAAGTGGATATATAGCACAAATTCATCTGCAGTTTATTTAATAGAAAGATAGATTTTTAAAGTATGTTTTACTAGAAGAGAAGTAAAAGAACTATTTATGAAAAATCGAATTTTTATCAATCTATTATTGATAGAAATCTTTATAATTGGGGTCTGTATAAGAATAATTTATTCCCAAATGCATGTCTCTGAATCCGTTCTGAACCAGATGGTTTCGAGAAAGTTATACATGGTTGTTACTAATAATGATTGGCTATTTGATTTACAAGAAAAATGCAAAAGGGACAGTTTCACACAACTATGTGGTTTATTGATATTATCCTTATTGTAGTTGATTCCTTGGTTCATATCCACTATCCCTTTCTTAATATTACATGATGAAATGTGTCCATACATGTTTCTCAGCTTCCGGCAGACCGATCTGTTCTCGACCCAGCGCTATGCACTTCATCAAAAACGACATATTTTTTGCAAGCACGCGCATTGTCTGCTTTCCTTCCTCATCCATGTCTGCCTGTCCTGGATCCATCCCATGAATGCTGTTCCAGTACTGGCTGGAAGCGATCGGCATATTGGAAATTGTAAAATATTTATTAAGCTCATCAAATGTTGCAGAACAGCCTCCCCTTCTTGCACAGACGACGCTTGCCCCTACCTTCATGGTCTTGTCAAAGTGCGTGCTGTAAAACAGACGATCCAGCACAGCAATCAGGGTTGCATTTGCAGAGGCATAATAAACCGGACTTGCAACAACAAGACCATCCGCCGCTTCAAATTTGGGGGCAATCTCATTTACAATATCATTAAACACACATTTTCCAGCCATTACGCACTGGCTGCACGCTATGCAGCCCCTAACATCCTTGTTTCCGACCTGTACGATGTCTGTTTCAACGCCCTCGATGTGAAATGTCTTTGCCATTTCATCAATCGCGATAGATGTGTTTCCGTTTACTCGTGGACTTCCGTTAATAATCAAAACTTTCATTTGCTACCTTAAACCTCCATTTGCCCTTTTAATGTAATCGAAATTACCGGAAATTTCCCCATGTATTCTTCACATAGCTCTTTTTCCTTTGAAATTTCAAGTCCGTCAAAAAATGTACAATCACTGCTCATTTCAAAAAAATGTTTCAACATACTCATGTGTAATGTTTTTTCAAAACGCCTTGGACGCGTGAACAGATTTACATATGCCGGATTTTTCAGAAAGTCCCTGATAAGTCCTGTCTTATCTACATAATAAAACCCATCCTTACGTATCCTCTTAAAATTCTCAATTCCCATGGGAAGCTTTACCTTTCCTGACATACCATATCCCTTTCCCTGAAAACTTCTTTACTTTTTAACAGTATATCACATCTTATAAAGTAAATCACATCTTTTTTCAAAACCACTTTAGAAATTTTTGAAATATAAAATAACGCACAAGGCAGTGTGATCGACAGAAGGCATTGCAGAAGCGGTCAAAACCTTGTTAATTTGATGTGCCATATTAAATAAGGAATTGTAGGAA
>DEPD01000178.1:0-22680 GCA_002358575.1 Lachnospiraceae bacterium UBA3401
TACACTTATATATTAGGAGGAAGTGGGAACATGTCAGAGAAACAGAAAAAAATCCTTGAAACTTTTAAGCAGGTATTACCTGAAATGTCTAAAGAAGATCAGAACTATCTTCTTGGATATGGTGAGGGTATGGCGGCAGCGTTGAAGAAAAGAGAAAGTGATGGTGAAGAGGATGGACAAACTGAAAATTTTTGAAAATGCAGAGTTCGGTCAGATAAGGACAATCACTATTGACAATGAACCTTGGTTCTGTGGTAAGGATGTTGCTTCTTCTTTGGGGTATGTAAATACAAAGAAAGCACTCTTGGATCACTGTAAAGAACCCTGGGTAACGATTTGTGACCTAGGGGTACAGACGGGAACAAAGGCAGACGGAAGTCCAGCAGTTCAGCAAGTAAAGATGAAGTTTATTGGAGAGCCGAACTTGTACCGCCTGATTACTCACAGTAAACTTCCTTCCTCTGAAAAATTTGAACGGTGGATATTTGAGGAAGTTCTTCCGGCAATCAGAAAAACGGGAAAGTATGAAGTTTCAGGGAAAGAGCAGGAGTACAAACCAACAAGACCGCTTACCAGTGATGATTACATGGATGCTGGAAAAGCAATAGCAAGGTGCGACAATAGACGGCTTCCTATCGTGCTTGACTTATTCAGGAAAGCAGGGCTTGACATCCAGAAAGTTACTGACATTCAGAAGAAAAAGAATCATGAAGAATCTGACAACGAATATTTTATTGGTCTGTTAAACCAGTACGGGTTAAATGAACTGACTGAAAAGTTGGGGATATGCCGGAGTTCTATTTATTATTACCGGATTGGAAAATACAAACCGAACAAAAAGCGCAAGGAACTAATAATCAAGATTTTAACAGAGGATGGTGAAACGGAATGAACAAAGTTTTAGCTGCTGCAATCGTGCATCACCCCGGTATCTGAACCGGGCACTGATGAACAGCCGGGGTTTGATGGTTATGAATATGACCTGACCCAGTACACCAAGGATGAATACATTCAGTCGATTGACGAAAAGAACGCATCCTTAGAAGCTGAAATCACAAGTACCCAGTTGGCGTTGTGTGATGTCTATGAAAATGTTAGGTTAAGAAAGGGGTGAATGAGAATGGCAGAAGTATACGCAAACTTGATTATCAAGGGAAAAAAGACCATTGGTGAAGTCCCTGAAAAATTGGTGGACGATGTGAAAGCGGTCTTGACAGAAAAAGGTTTCCCAGAACTTGCAGAAGGTGATAACTGATGATTTGTCAGCTTATCATAAAAATTCTATTCAGAAAGGATGTGAAAGAAATGGCAGTAATCTATGCAACGCTGATTGTAAAGGGCAAGAAGTCTTTTGCAGACGTGCCGGAAAGAATCAAGGAACAGGTCAAAGAAATCCTGATTGACCTTGATTGCCCCGAACTGGCAGAGTAGTCAGGGGAAGTTTAATCAACTGAAAAAACACGCTATATGACGGTTATATGAAGTCATGTGGCGTGTTTTTTCTTGTCCAAACATCACAAGAAAGAAGGTAAACAGAATGAAGCAGAAAATTTGTGCAGCATTGGGTGCTGTTGGTTCAGCAGCGGCAACTTTATTTGGCGGGTGGGATGCAGGACTTGCAACCCTTCTGATTTTCATGGGTCTTGACTATGTTTCAGGCTTGGTTGTGGCGGGTGTGTTCCACACAAGCACCAAGACCGACACCGGGACACTTGAAAGCAAGGCAGGGTGGAAAGGGTTATGCAGAAAGGTCATGACCCTGTTCTTTGTACTGGTGGCATACCGCCTTGATTTGGTCATTGGTACAAACTACATCCGGGATGCAGTAATCATTGCGTTCATCGCCAATGAAACGATTTCCCTTGTGGAAAATGCGGGGCTGATGGGTGTGCCACTTCCGGCAGTGATTATCAAGGCGGTTGACATTTTGCAGAAAAAGACGGAAAGTGAAGGTGAAGATAAAAATGAGTAATTCCAGTTTAGTGACTTATACTAACATATCCGGCAACAAGACCAGTCCAAGGAATCATGTGATTGACACCATTACCATTCACTGCATTGTGGGTCAGTGGACTGCAAAACAGGGTTGTGATTATTTTGCAACCACAGACAGGAGTTGTTCAGCAAATTATGTTGTGGGGAAAGATGGGTCAATCGGTCTTTCCGTTGATGAAGCTGACAGGAGTTGGTGCAGTTCCAACGCTGCAAACGATAACAGGGTGGTCACAATCGAAGTTGCAAGTGACACAAAAGACCCTTATGCAGTGACGGATGCAGCATACAATGCACTGATTCAGTTAGTTGCTGATATTTGCAAGCGTAACGGAATCAGGGAATTGAAATGGAAAGCTGACAAATCCCTGATTGGTCAGGTTGACAAGCAGAACATGACGGTTCACAGGTTATGACGGTTTGAAGGGCTGCGCCGATTACAGGAAAGTAGTGCAAATCATCAAAGATGGCGGTTATGCAACTGCACCCGACTATGTTGAAAAGATTTGCAGCATCATTGAAAGGTGGAATCTGACCCGGTATGATGTGGATGCTGCTGTTTCCAGTGGCACGGTCAACAGCACAGGTTTCCCGCCTTGTCCCTTTACGGTTCAGGTGATTGTGGATGACCTGAATTATAGGGCAAATCCTGAAATGGGTGATAACATCAAGGGACAGACCGGGAAAGGCGTGTTCACAATCGTTGAAGTCAAGAACGGTTGGGGCAAGTTGAAAAGTGGCGTTGGTTGGATTTACCTTGAAAACCCTGACTACTGCATTATTCAGGGGAACACACAGGCACCCGCACCCGCAGCCTTTGAACCTTATATTATCCGGGTGAAGGTTGCTGACCTGAACATCAGGACGGATGCAACCATTGATGCACAGTCCGTTGGGTACACTGGAAAGGGAACTTTCACCATCGTGGAAGAAAAGACCGGGAAAGTAAACAAGGATGGAACTATTGGTCTTTGGGGTAAACTGAAATCAGGTGCAGGGTGGGTCTGTCTTGCGTTTGATGCCTATACAGAAAAGGCGTGATGGTGTGTTTCTAATTTGTTACTAATTGACACCGTTTTACACAATCTCACGCAATCCCTAAAGCTGAACTTTTCAGCAAAATCAGGGGTTTAGCGGGTTGTATTTACTCATATATTTATGGTATAATGTCGACAGACATTATACACGCCCGAATGGGCATGAACTTACCGTGATTGCGGTAGCAATCATGGTATAAGAATGGGGTTGAAAGCAGTGGTTCTTTCAATCCTGTTTTTTTGCGCATAGGTAGCTATTCCTTATGCATAAAATATAAAGTGCTGAAAGATATCGATATCATGTGATGATTTTTTGTTACAGTTCAGCTTAGGACTGTGCATTACGCTGCAAATTATGACTTTACAAGCTACGTAAGAAAGCGCAGTGGTTAAGATGCATCAAGCCATCCGAAGCGATTTTGCATGGCTTGACGCGTGCTAAGCGGGCTATTATAAAATAGACACAGACGCAATAGAGGAGGAATGAAATATATTTTATGGGAAAGGACTTTTAAAAAGGCTATTTATCATATCGATATGGATTATTATCGTGCTTGGTGTTTATCAGTGTAGCGCCAATTTATCTAACAATGATAAATTTGTTGCAGATACAACGGAGGAGTTCAAGAAGGACAAGAAAGAAGATAAGGCAGATAGAAATGATATGATACAGCAAAAATTGTTGGAGGAGAATACAATAAAAACAATCCTAGATGAAAAGGTTCGCGTTCTAATTATGAATCAGGGATACCAGGGTATTTATCATGCAGAACTATCTATTGTGTGCAATGAGGGAATTATAGTTGACCGAAATGGTAAATTATTAGAATATCCACCAGATTCAGAAATTACTTTTACCAACAAAGATTTTGAAGAGAATCAACCGATTTGTATTGTAGGAAAGAATGAGGGCAGGTTACAGATTAAAAATATCAATAGAAATTGTTCTGCACAATATAGGGGAAAGTTGGAATGTTATGCTGTGCCAGAAGGCATTGTTGTGATCAATGAGCTTTTAGTGGAGGAGTATCTCTATAGTGTTGTTCCAAGCGAGATGCCTTCTACTTATCCAGAGGAGGCACTGAAAGCACAGGCAATCAGTGCAAGAACATATACTTATTTTCATAAAAAGAGTTATGCGTACCCAGAATGGAAGGCACATATGGATGATAGCACTGCATTTCAGGTCTATATGAATTGTGAGGAGAGGCCAAGCGCTGTTCGAGCAGTAGATGAGACAAAAAATCAGGTATTGACTTACAAAGGTGAGATTGTAGAGAGTTTTTACTACTCAACTTCAAGCGGTTACAATGGTGGAGCGAGTGTTTGGAATGACAGTCCATCGGCGGCAGATGCGTATTTGATTGAGACAGGTGAGGAAATCTATGCAACAGGCAGTACAGAGGGAGAACAGCGTTATCAAATGTTTATTGAGAATGGAAATGAGACAGATATAGAATATAATGATGCATGGTATCGTTGGGATTATGATCGAACGCTTGATAAAAATGGAGTGAAGGAGTTATTACAGAATCTTTATCAATTGTCTCAAACACAACCGCAAAAGATTCGCATTCGGTCGCGTTTTCTGTCTTCTGATCAAATAAAAAATGAGGAGGCAATACAGGATATCCGAATTTTAAGCCGAAAAAAGAGCGGAATGGTGGCAGGAATTATGATTGAGACAGAACATTTTCGGGTGAGTGTAATGTCCCAACATCTAATTCGCCAGGCGTTGGGCTGTGCTAAGGATACGATTACAAGAAATGATGGCAGCAGCTATACAATGGGGGATATGTTGCCAAGCGCATATTTTTACATAGAAAAAATATATGATAAGAATGGAGAAAAGGGGGATACTTTAAAACAGATTATTCTGCATGGAGCAGGATATGGGCATGGCTGCGGTATGTCACAAAATGGCGCAAAAGGACTTGCAAAGAAGGGATTAACCGCCGCAGAGATATTAGCATATTATTATAAGGGAGAGATAAAGGCTGTTGATGCGATATATCAGACAACCGATTAATGACATATGGCAATATGTCTAATGTGGCGAGAAGGAGCTGTCCAAAATGTCTGTTTTTACAAAATTATATGGATTACAAAAACAAATACGCAGGGCTTTTCAGGAAGTGGAGGTGGGAACCTACGCTTCTGGTGCTGCGTTCTTTTTATTCTTATCTTTGATTCCAATGGTGTTAATTGTCAGTGGAATACTACCACATGATGTGATGAATCAGAAGGAGGTAGTAAATATATCGCAAGCGGTTGTCCCCGAAAAAATTTATCAATTTTTACTTGGAATTGTGGATAGTTACCATGGTAACAATTTAACGCTGTTATCTGTCTCTGCCGTAGTTGTAGTGTGGTCGGCATCAAAAGGGGTTCTTGCACTGATAAGGGGATTAAATCATATTTATGAAGTGGGTGAGACAAGAGGATATCTTCTGTTAAGGTTAAAAGCGTCGTTTTATACAATCTTTTTATTGCTTGCTATCTTGCTTTCTGCCGGTGCACTTATTTTTGGAAATACCCTCGCTGGGTGGCTGATTCCAGACAATGGTCTGGCTGCACATCTGTGGCGCGTTTTTGGAGGAATCAGACATATATTTGTGGCGGGTATGATATCTGTCGTTTTTTGTACAATGTACAGTCTGTTGCCCAATAATCATATGGCATGGCGAGAGCACTATCCAGGAGCAGTAGTGACTTCTGTATTCTGGACATTGTATTCTTTTGGATTTTCTGTCTATATTGACTATTTTGGCGGATTTTCTATGTATGGAAGCCTTACAAGCATTGTAATCGTAATGATCTGGCTGTATTTTTGCATGTATATTTTTTTCTGCGGAGCATTGGTCAATAAGTGGCTGGTGGATGGGTATGTAGATGATTATCTCTCCCAGATTTTATAAATGCAGAAGAGACAAATTTTGTTTTACTAGACAGATACTGTTTCAGTTGGTATAATAAGGAATTGTAGGAAAATCAAAAAATTTGTTTTCTAATAAGTTTTCGACAAGAGGGCGATAGAATGAAGAAAAAGTGGAGTTTGACAAATGTTATTTTTAATGTGGTAACAGCAATTGTAATATTGGCGGCGTCATGTTTGGCATTAGTATTTCCGGCAGATTTTGTATTGGATTTGTTCTGGAAAAAATGTGGGCAGGACAAAATTCAAAGTGTTTCTTATGACTATGGGCAGTTCGCCGGACTTCCAGCAGGGGAAGGGATTCCGAAATTAACGAATATCGAACAATATAATAATTCTGAGGGGATTGAATATGTTACGTTTCGGACGAGTGATATTTTTCCACTGGATGCATATCGCTTGAAAAGTAGCAGTGATGCGACAGACACAAAGTATAGGAGAAAGGGACGTTTGGTTTCATCTGGTGTAGTACGCTGGAATACATATGGGAAAAAAGCTGGTTTTAAACGATATTTGTTTAATCGTTATTATTTGGTAAAGCTTCCAGATGGAAATTATGTAGCGGCATTTCTGGATGATGGAGTTTATCTGCGTTATCGTCTTACTGGAAGTGTGCAACTTCCTGTTGGATATGTTACATATATGAGCGCTGGAGAGAAGAAGTTACTTGCACCTTATATCACAAAATATGGATTAAATGAAGAAAAGATTTTGAAAATGTTTTGTGAGGAGCGATATGAACAGTACAAGATATTGAATTATCTGGTTTTAGCAGCAGTCTGGGTGTTAGTTTTAGCTGTTTACCTTTTGATTATAATGTTGGTAGAAAATATACTTGGACATAGACATCAAAATGGTAAAGTGTGATAAAATAAATTGTTAATAATAGATTGCAAAGGACCGCGCATTTGCGCGTTCCTTTAACTTTATGCACATTTGGACGCCCAGCGCGCGAGTAGGAGAAGTAACCTTCCCTATTCGATTAATTGGTAGCATAGTTTAGTTTCACTGTGATTGTCGCAGTTTTGTTTCTGGAACTTGTATCAAATGAACCGCCATAACTATATTCTGAGTTTGAGTTTTGTGCAATAATTTGGAAGACACCAAGATTGGCGCTCAAAAGCTTTGTGGTGTGAGATTTTGTGCCATCTGCAATAATTTCAGCGCGCGTTTTTGCATTTGTTGTGGCTTGCTCAATTAAATCTAATTTTAATTCGTCTAATTTTGTGTAGTAGTATTCTGGTGAATCAGATTCAAATTCTATGTTTGCTTCTAGTAGCTTTGTGATATCGCGAGAAACTGCATCAACTTTGTCGATATCTTCGGAGGTTACTGTAACTGTCTGGGACAAGTCATAACCATCTAAGTATTCCCCAATGCGTTTGCCGTCATCATTGTATTCTGTAACCCAGCGCTGAGAAATGGAGACAGAACTGAACGAAAGTTCGGATTCTTCTATGCCATTCTCAATCAAGTAATCCTTAATTACATCAGCGTTGCTTTTAATAGACTTGTACGCGGTTTTGGGTGTTTGGCCATATGCGAAAAAGCTGCCACGCCATACAATTAAGTCCGACTCAAAATCACAGCTTGCTGAGCCAGTGACCGTGATTCCGTTACTGCCAGAATATTTTTTGTAATTTGTGAGGCTGCTAGAAAAGATACTAACACAGATGATTGCGGAAATACCTGCAATTAATGCAATAATCACGGAGGTAGAAAGTAGCTTCTTTTGTGTTTTTGGTTGTTCTTGTGGTATATTGGATACCCCATCTCCTAGGATTTTGCTTTCATTTTGATATGTATTTTCCTGCAAGATAATTCCCCCTTTAATAATCTATTTTTTATAATTACTTAATTATTATAGCAGAAAGAGTGTGTTTTTCAAGCCTTTTTTCAATTTTTAAGAATGCCATATAAGTAGTAAACAGTTTTTCCGCTTTAAGGCATTGTATTGTATGCTTTTGGCTGCCTGCGCCTACGTTTTTTGCAATGCACCCTCAAAGAAATATCCTACGCGAGCTGTATATATTATTTCTGCACAGTTCCTTATTTTTTTGCGTCTGGACGGCACACCAAAGACGCGATATACTGTTTATAGGTGATACAATATGATACAACAATTAGGCGTCATGCTCTGCAAAGAGCGTGAGAAAATGGGTGAGACACAAAAGAATATAGCGGAAGGAATTATCAGCATATCAGAGTTGTGCAGAGTAGAGCGCGGGGAGCATGAGATCGATTACTTTACATTGCAGGCATTATTTGAGCGTCTGGGAAAATCAATCGATAAAATGGAGCTTGCTGTGTCAGTTAGTGAGTACGAAGTTATATCGTACAGAATAGAGATCGAACACAGCATAAGGAAACGGGACTGTGAAACGCTGGCGAAGCAGATTTCCAATTATGGTGCATACAATGATAAAAAGCGTCCAGTTTACAGACAGTATGTGACCATGCTGCAAGCCATTATGCACTATATTAAAGAACAAGACTATATTGTCTGCCAGCATCAGATGGAGAGCGCGCTTGCGTGTACGCTGGTCAACGGCTGGGTGCAAAGTATCCGTCACAAACAACGTCTATGCAATCAGGAGATTCGAATTATTTTGATGATTGTATACTGCCAGTGGAAACAGGGAAATGCAGATGGATGGATACAACAATTGACAGTGCAGATGGAACAGCTTAGTGAATATATATGGAGCTATTATACGGACGAGGAGGAGCAGGTCAAAATCTATCCGCACAGCGCATGGATGCTTGGGCAGCTCTATATGGATCAAGGCAGGGTGAAGGATGCCTATGCCATATGTTGTAAAGGGAAAAAATGCCTTCAAGAAAATGGTGCCTTATATCCTGTGCTGGAAATGCTGGCGTTAGAAGAGATGTGTCTTGTAAAAATGGGAAGGCAGCTAGAGCTTGACCGATGCAGAAAGTATTATGAGGCGGTGTTGTTTCTGTATAAGGCAGCGGAAATCAATCCAGAACCAGATATGTTGATCAATTTTATGAAGAGTAGTTTTCAGGGAGAGTTTATTATTACGAATGAACTGTTGAAGGATCTTAGGAAAGCAAAGAGGATATCACAGGAGGCACTCTGCATGGGAATCTGTTCTCAGGAAACACTGTCGCGGATCGAGAAGGGGAAGCGGAGTCCGAATAAGAAACGACTCTACAAGATGTTAAAGCGGCTTGGCATGGAGCGTGAAAATTATTATGGGTTTATTGAGGCGGACGATTACAGATTGTACGAAAAGGTGAGACAATTTAATAGATGTTTTCCATTGAGTCATTATGAAAAAGCGGTAAAACTTTTGGACGAGATAGAAAACGGAATTGATATGACGCTGGCTGTAAACAAACAATTTGTCATGACAGAACACGTTATCCTTCAGACAAGAAAGGGCGAATTGCCAAGAAGGCAGGCAAATCAGCAGCTTAAGGAACTTCTTTTCCTTACAATGCCGCCAGCAGCTTCAGGTGCGTTTTTTTACAGGATACCATTTCGGACAGAGTTTATGTTGTTAAATCACATAGCAGTTAATCTCAGGTTTGACAATAAGGTGGAAGATGCTGTTTTTATTTATGAAGAATTGATGAAATGCTTTAAAAGAAACAGGGTTCGTATGCAGCATCATGCCGTATCGGCATTTCTTTTATATGTTAATTTAGCAGGATTGTTAGAATCTCTTGACAGACTGGACAGGTCAGAAGTAGTTGGGCGGGAAGGGCTTCTCCACTGTATAGAATGCTGCAGGGGGGACGTAGCGGGAAGTATTATGGCAAATCTATCTCTGGTATATTGTAAACGGAAGCAGCCGGAGATTGAGGAAATGTATCTTAGAAATGGGTATTATCTAAATGATTTTTATGGCAGATTTGAGGATCAGTACAAACTAATGGAAGCTTATCGTCAAAAGTTTCACAAAGAGATCGATTCGGTAAAAAATTTTCTTGAAACGTCATAATATTTTTTGAAATAAGATGGTATAATGAAATCGCCATTCGAAAAAATGTTAAGGAGAGAAGAATATGAAATTATCGGATCAGAAAAAAGAAAAATGGGAAAAAACGCTCAGGGATTCGGGACTGATAAGTCTCATAGATACGATTCAGGAGCATACTAAAGGAGATTTGTGGGATCTCAGCCAGATCACAGGGGACTTTTTCTTTACAACGGAAAAGTTTGCATATGTGAGCGGAGGACTGATCGGCAAAGTGACCTTCAGTGTGCCCTACAATAAGATTACAGGGCTGAAGTTCTGCAATGTGGGCCTCATTCCATTTCTGCCGACAGGCATTAGGGTTACATACACCGACGAAAATGGAAAGATACAGAAAAGGAAATGTTCTGTCCGAAAGAGAAAGCAGTGGCTTGCATATCTGCAGGAGAAGACAGGTGTTTTACCAGATTAACCAATAATAGTTTTTACATGGATATATGCAATTTCCATATTGGATTGTTATATTGAAGTGATTTTGTGCAGCCGTTAGGGTTTCCTGACGGCTGTATTGCTTTCTGTTATCTTCTGTAAAAAAGTTCATTGAAAATTCATTGAATTTATAAGTATTATCTGTTACAATAACTTTTAGTTTGTGCACTGATGATTTTATGTAAATCGAATAATCGGTGTAGGTACGAAAAGATTTTTATGATTGGAGCCGCGTATGAGTATTATAGAAAAAGTATTTGGTACACATAGTGAACGCGAATTAAAAAGAATTGAACCCATTGTAAAAAAGATTGAAAGTTATCGGGATGAGATGGGAAAACTTACGGACGAGGAGCTTCGCGGAAAAACTGCTACGTTTAAAAAGAGAGTGGCGGAGGGAACCAGCCTTGATGATATACTGCCGGAAGCGTATGCAGTTGTGCGTGAAGGTGCAAGGCGTGTACTAAATCAGGAACATTACAGAGTACAGTTGATTGGTGGTATCGTGCTGCATCAGGGGCGTATTGCAGAGATGAGAACTGGTGAAGGTAAGACACAGACAGCCTTGCTTCCAGCCTATCTGAACGCTTTGGAAGGAAAAGGGGTTCATGTTGTCACCGTCAATGACTATCTGGCAAAGCGAGATGCGGAGTGGATGGGACAGGTGCATCAGTTTCTCGGACTAAAGGTTGGCGTTGTGTTAAACGATATGAAGCCAGATGAGAGACGCGAGGCATATAATTGTGATATCACTTATGTGACCAACAATGAGCTTGGTTTTGATTACCTTCGTGACAATATGGTAATCTATAAAGAACAGCTTGTATTGAGGGATTTGCACTATGCCATTATCGATGAGGTGGACTCTGTGCTGATTGATGAGGCGCGAACCCCGCTGATTATATCAGGACAGAGCAGCAAGTCAACAAAACTATATGAGTTGTGCGATATACTTGCCAGACAGATGAAGCGCGGTGAAGATGTTCCTGAGATGACCAAAATGGATTTTGTCATGGGTGTGGAACAGGAGGAAACGGGCGATTTTATTGTCAATGAAAAGGATAAGGTGGTAAATCTTACCGCGGCAGGTGTGGAGCGCGTAGAGAATTTTTTCCACATTGAAAACCTTGCAGATTCTGAAAATTTAGAGATACAGCACAATATTATTTTGGCGTTGCGAGCACACAACCTAATGTTTCGGGACCAAGATTATGTGGTGAAAGATGACCAAGTGCTGATTGTGGACGAGTTTACAGGGCGTATTATGCCAGGACGTCGCTACTCTGATGGTTTGCATCAGGCAATTGAGGCAAAAGAGCATGTTAAAGTAAAACGTGAGAGCAAGACACTTGCAACAATTACATTCCAAAATTTCTTTAATAAGTTTGACAAAAAGTGTGGAATGACTGGTACAGCGCTCACGGAAGAAAAAGAATTTCGAGATATATATGGTATGGATGTTGTCGTTGTACCGACAAATCGTCCAGTAGTGCGTGTGGATAATCAGGACAGTGTATACAAGACTAGAAAAGAAAAACTTCATGCTATTGTGGAGGCTGTGGAAAAGGCACATGCCACAGGACAACCTGTATTGGTGGGTACAATTACAATTGAAGCGAGTGAAGAGCTGAGTAAAATGCTTACGCGGCGCGGTATTCAGCACAAGGTCTTGAACGCAAAGTTTCATGAACTTGAGGCGGAGATTGTGGCGGATGCCGGACAACATGGAGCAGTTACAATCGCCACAAATATGGCAGGGCGTGGTACGGATATCAAGCTTGACGAGGAAGCGCGAGCTGCTGGTGGTCTGATGATTATCGGAACGGAGCGCCATGAGTCAAGACGTATTGACAATCAGTTAAGAGGTCGTTCTGGTCGTCAGGGAGACCCAGGTATGTCCCGATTTTATATTTCACTTGAAGATGATCTTATGCGTTTGTTTGGTTCGGAGCGCCTGATTAATATGTTTAATACATTGGGGATTCCAGAAGGGCAGGAAATCGAGCATAAGATGCTGACAAGTGCTATTGAAAATGCCCAGAAGAAAATTGAGAGCAATAACTTTGGTGTCAGAAAAAATCTGCTGGAATACGATCAGGTGATGAACGAGCAGCGCGAGATTATCTATGAAGAGCGCCGTCGTGTTCTTGACGGCGAGAGTATGCGGGACGCAATTTATAAAATGATTACAGATATTGTGGAAAGTTCTGTTGACACGGCAATCAATGATGACATGGAACCAGAAGAATGGGATCTGAATGAATTAAATACACTATTACTCCCAATTGTGCCGGTTCGTCCAATTGTTCTGGAACGTATTTCTAAAAAGAGTAAAAACGGATTAAAGCATCAGTTGAAGGAGGAGGCAGTCAAGCTTTATGAGAGCAAGGAAGCAGAATTTCCAGAGCCAGAAAGCATTCGAGAAATTGAGCGTGTGATTTTGTTAAAAGTAATTGACCGCAAATGGATGGACCATATTGATGATATGGACCAGCTTCGACAGGGAGTTGGACTACAGGCATATGGACAGCGCGATCCACTTGTGGAGTACAAGATGAATGGATATGAAATGTTTGATGCCATGACTGCAAACATTAAACAGGATACAGTGCGCTTACTGCTGCATGTAAAAGTAGAGCAGAAGGTTGAGCGTGAGGAAGTGGCAAAGGTAACTGGAACAAATAAGGATGACACATTGCAGAAAGGACCTAAAATGCGCGCGGAAGCAAAAGTTTATCCGAACGATCCCTGTCCTTGTGGAAGTGGAAAGAAATATAAACAGTGTTGTGGAAGAAAAGCATAAACAAATAGAAAGCAAAATTAAAAGGTGGTGAACGCAATGGTAGAACTCGACCAGATGAAACAGGAGTTACAGACCTACGAAAGTCCATTAGCGGAAGTGAGGGATTCACTTTGACCTCGCGAATAAAGAGCGACGGATTGAAGAACTAGAACGTGAGATGGAGGCACCCGGATTTTGGGATGACCCTGAGCGCTCCAATGGACAGATGAAAGAATTAAAACGGCTCAAAGATACAGTGGATCAATGTAATGGACTCCAGTCACAGTATGAGGATATTGAGACTTTGATCGAGATGGGATATGAGGCAGAAGATGCCGGGATGATACCGGAGATTCGTGAAGAGTTGGATAAGTTTATTGAGACATTTGAGGCACTGCGCATCAGTACACTTTTGTCAGAAGAGTATGATAAGTGCAATGCGATTTTAAAACTCAATGCGGGCGCAGGCGGAACAGAGAGCTGCGACTGGGTAGGAATGCTCTACCGCATGTATACGCGATGGGCAGAGCGCAAAGGATTTTCTATTGATGTGCTGGATTTTCTCGATGGGGACGAGGCAGGTATTAAATCTGTAACATTTCAGGTGAACGGCGAAAATGCTTATGGGTATTTAAAGTCGGAGAAGGGAGTGCACAGACTTGTGCGTATCTCGCCATTTAACGCGCAGGGAAAGCGGCAGACTTCTTTTGTTTCACTGGATGTTATGCCTGATATTGAGGAAGACTTGGATGTGGAAATCAATGAGGATGACCTGCGGATTGATACGTATCGAAGCAGCGGTGCAGGAGGGCAGCATATCAATAAAACTTCTTCTGCAATTCGTATCACGCATATTCCGACAGGCACCGTTGTGCAATGCCAGAATGAACGTTCCCAGTTTCAGAATAAAGACAAAGCAATGCAGATGTTAAAGGCAAAACTGTTTTTGCTCAAACAGGAAGCAAACGCAGAGAAACTTTCAGATATTCGCGGTGAAGTGAAGGAAATAGGCTGGGGAAATCAGATTCGTTCCTATGTGATGCAGCCCTATACTATGGTAAAAGATCACAGAACTAATTTTGAGTCCGGTAATGTTGATGCAGTTATGGATGGCGGATTAGATGGATTTATCAATGCCTATCTAAAGTGGAAAAGCAGTGGTACGACATCATAAGACTGTTATGCGTCTTACAATGATGGAGATTTTGCAAAAGTTAATTTCTTAAGAATTTTCAGGAGAGTCTTTCATGAATAGAAATGGCAGAAATAATAAAAATTATCCTGTGCTAGTGGCTGTTGTTGCTTTTTTGTTATTTGTTCTCTCGTTGGGAAATAATTTTCTGAATGTCGATTCAGAGCAATTGTTGGCAACAGAACAGGCTGAACAGGCAGCAGAACAAGAGCTCTCCCTGTCAGAGCGCATAGAACAGGAACAATTGCAGATACAGACTACACAGATAACAGAAAAAGAAACTGTGGAGCATCCCGAATCACAACCGCAGTCGATATCAGAAACAGTGGTGCAAACTGTAACAGAAGCGAATTCGGAGACAGCGTATCAATTCAGAAAAGCGCGGTATCTTACTGAGCATTTTCAAAAGCATGGTGAAGAATTTCCATATGACACAGAGGAAGATTATCTGCAAGGCGCCAATGATGTAATCAAAAATCCAGAGGCACTTCATAAGTTGGAGGCGGAGGATGGGGATGATGTATATTATGTTGAGGATACCAATGAATTTGTAGTGGTATCGACAGATGGATATATCAGGACATATTTTAAGGCGACATTAGACTATTACAATAGACAATAGAATAGTTCATTTTTTTTAAAAGAGATGAGTATGTAGTTGCTCATCTTTTTTATGCGCACGCCGATGCAGAGGAAATATACCATTGCATGGCGCATCGGTGTGCGAGTAGGAAAAGCAACCTTTCCTACTCGATTACGCACAGGCACTTGTACAGAGGAAACGAACCTTTAAGAAATATTGTTGACTGATTTGTTTCGCACAGACATCATATCCAGATAAAAGTCAGTTTCTGCCATGCTCATATAAGGGATAACCCAGATTAGTGGAATACAACAAGTAAAGATACTGAGAAGAAAGGAGGGAACAAAGCTCACATACAGTAAAAATAACCGCAGTTTGTTTCCACTCATCACTTCAAAACTTTTTTTCAGTATTGTTGTTGCACTCCAATCAGGAAAGTCAAGCACCATATAAAATACAGGAAAAAAGGGCAGCGTTAATATGGTGGAAATTATAGTACAAATCAACATAATCAGATAGAATTTCATAGAAGCACTGTAAAATACGCTGTAAGCTTCAAGAAATTCGTGGTTGTCAATCGTACTTCCTGAAAGGAGTAAACTTAGATTTGCTCCATTGTCTCGAAAAAGAGGAATGGAGTTAATCATTTCAGAGTACTGCACAGAAGCAATATCAAGCGGTATCATACAAATGGATTCAATAACTGCAATGACTGAGCTAATTTTTAAGATTTTGACTGTGTTCTGACGAAAACCACAGAATAGATCACTGATTGTACTTGGCATATTACATGCAGATTTTAAAAATATGAACGCTGTGCCTACACTTAAAACAGAAGTGGCTACCTGGACGAAAAATACGAGGATATAATTGACAAGATAGCCGATTGTGGTGCCCACTGGAATCAGTATAGAAACAAGGTTGACTGCAAAAATAGTGATGATAAATTTAACTAGAGTTGCGCTGATTAGTATTCCAAGGTGCTGGCCAGTGTGCATTCGTGCCAAAAATTTAATTTCAAAATTACTTTTATATTGTGGTTGTTGCATCGTTATAGATCCTTCCTTAGATATGATTTTTGTTTCCATGATAGCTGTCTGAACAGTTTCTGAAGAAGGACTGAGGAACTGTTCAGAAAATGCAAGAATTATAGAAACTGTATGAAAATGATTGTATCATGTTTAATATAATAAAACAATGAAATCCAAGTGAAATTTTCTTGATTCGTACTATATTTTATCATATAATTATATGGTAATATTATAGTAGACAATAAGGAACTGCGGTAGCGTTTCAGAAGCTCAAGGTTCTGGGCGTTTATAGGTTATTTCCGAACAGTTCCTTAGGATAAGAGGGAAAAGAGCGGCAATGGACATTATTTTAAAACTAAAAGAAGAACTAAATGTTGAGAAATGGCAGATTGAGGCTGCCGTGAAACTGATAGATGAAGGGAACACAATTCCTTTTATCTCCAGATATCGAAAGGAAGTAACTGGTTCATTGAATGATGAGGTTCTGAGAAATCTAAACGAAAGATTAGGATATCTTAGAAATCTGGAAGAGAAAAAGGAGCAGGTGCTCAGCAGTATTGAGGAACAGGGCAAATTGACAGAGGAATTGCGAGAAAAAATTCTTGCTGCTGAGACAATGGTAACAGTTGATGATCTATATCTTCCGTACAGACCCAAGAGAAAGACGCGCGCTAGTGTTGCCAGAGAAAAAGGGCTTGACGAACTATCAAATCTTATTTTGGCACAGGAGACAAAAAAACCTCTGCACGAGGAGGCAGAGCGCTTTGTGAGTGAGGAGAAGGGTGTCAATAATGTGAAGGAAGCCTTGCAGGGAGCAATGGATATCATTGCGGAGATGATTTCTGATGAAGCGGAATACAGAGCATATATTCGACAGGCAACTTTTGAGGAAGGTAAAATTGTCAGTACTGCAAAGGATGCAAAGACACAGAGCGTCTACGAGATGTATTATGAGTTTGAGGAGGCTGTGAGTAAAATCGCAGGACATAGGGTTCTTGCGTTGAACAGAGGGGAGGGTGAAAAAATCCTTTCAGTTAAGATTGAAGCGCCTACAGAGCGGATTATCCGTTTTATGACAAAAAAGATTATCACAAAGGAAAATGAGAATACAACGCCGGCACTTCAAGAGACGATTGCAGACAGCTATAATAGATTGATTGCGCCTGCAATTGAACGGGATATTAGAAATGAGCTTACAGAGAAAGCAGAAGATGGCGCAATTTCTGTATTTGGTAAAAATTTGGAACAACTACTGATGCAGCCGCCAATTGCTGGAAAAGTAGTTCTTGGTTGGGACCCTGCGTTTCGGACAGGCTGTAAACTTGCAGTGGTGGATGCAACTGGAAAGGTGCTTGACACAAAGGTTATCTACCCAACAGCGCCACAAAATAAAGTGGAGGAAGCAAAAAAAGAGTTAAAGAAACTTATCAGCAAATATAATGTAAGTCTGATATCTGTGGGAAATGGAACTGCTTCGCGGGAGTCTGAGCAGGTGATTGTTGAACTAATTAAAGAATTGGATACTCCAGTGCAGTATGTTATTGTAAATGAGGCAGGGGCTTCTGTCTATTCGGCAAGCAAACTTGCAACAGAAGAGTTTCCTAATTTTGATGTGGGGCAGAGGAGCGCAGCTTCCATTGCAAGACGTTTGCAGGACCCTTTAGCGGAGCTGGTTAAGATTGACCCAAAATCGATTGGTGTGGGACAGTATCAGCATGATATGAACCAGAAGAAGTTAAGTGAAGCACTAAACGGTGTAGTGGAGGATTCTGTAAACAAGGTTGGCGTGAATTTAAACACAGCTTCCGCCTCCTTATTGGAGTACATTTCAGGTATCAATAAGACAATTGCCAAGAATATTGTGGATTATAGGGAGACAAACGGGCGTTTTACCAACAGAAAGCAATTGTTAAAAGTGACAAAACTTGGTCCCAAAGCATTTGAACAGTGCGCAGGTTTCATGCGTATCTTAGATGGGGATAATCCACTGGATGCCACCAGTGTGCACCCAGAGTCTTATGACGCAGCATTAAAATTATTAGAGAAGCTTAATATTTCTATGGAGGACTTAAAAGAAATCCAGAAAAAAGCCGCTTCTACAAAGCCGATAAAGCAAGAAAAAGGAAAAAATAATAAAAAGCAAAGTATTGTAATTAAAAATACAAATACTGCCATGGGAAAAGCACTTGTAGCTGCCGTGGGTGGAATGACTTTTGACGCGTCGGAGAAGAAAAACACAAAGACAGAATCCGATGCACAACAGATAGCAGGTGGATTGGAAAAGCGTGTCAAGGACAAGAAAAAAATGGCGGAGGAGCTGGGAATTGGTGAGATTACACTGACCGATATTCTGAAGGAGCTGGAAAAGCCTGCAAGAGACCCGCGTGAAAATATGCCAAAACCAATTTTGAGAAGTGATGTTCTTGAAATGAAGGATTTAAAGCCGGATATGATTCTGAAAGGAACGGTCAGAAATGTTATTGATTTTGGCGTTTTTGTCGATATTGGAGTACATCAGGACGGCTTGGTGCATATATCCCAGATTACCAATAAATTTATTAAACATCCACTTGAGGCGGTCAGTGTTGGAGATATTGTGGATGTAAAAGTGCTAGATGTAGATATGGCAAAGAAAAGAATTTCTTTGACGATGTGTCTTGACCACGACAGTAAAAAATAAGTTTAAAGCGATGTTCTAAGAGCATCGCTTTTTCTGTTTTGTCTATTTTTATTTTTTATTTTTGACTTCACTGTGTAGCTGTTGTAAAGATTTTACATCTGCGTTTCCATTTTTCTGAACATATAAAATGCCCTTTGCGGTCGCTCTTGCCCCTGCAATTGTAGTCATATAAGGGATTCTGCCCTTGATTGCAGCTTTTCTAAGATAACTGTCGTCGTGAACACTATCTTTGCCAACAGGAGAGTTTACAATTAAGTCGATTTTGCCATTTGTAATTAGGTCAAGGACATTCGGGCGTCCTTCGTAGAGTTTTTTCACAGGTTCTGCCTCTATGCCCGCCTCGGAGATGGCATTGTAAGTTCCGCCAGTCGCGATAATTTCAAATCCGGCTTCTTTAAAGAGTTGTGCTATTTCAACAACCTCCGGCTTGTCCTTGCTGTTGACAGATATCAAAACAGTTCCACTGAGCGGAAGTTGTGTCTGTGTTGCTTCCTGTGCTTTGTAGAAGGCTTCGCCATAGTAGGGAGAGAGTCCAAGTACTTCGCCGGTTGAGCGCATTTCTGGTCCTAGAACAGGGTCTACTTCTGGGAACATATTGAATGGGAAAACGGCTTCCTTCACACCATAGTATGGAATATCCTTCTCTTTTAAATTTGGAACAGGTGAAGGGCGGGAAGTAATCTCAGAGGTAATAATGTCGGTTGCAAGTGGCACCATGCGAATGTTGCATACTTTAGATACAAGTGGTACAGTACGCGACGCGCGCGGGTTTGCCTCAAGCACATAAACTTTACCTTTTTCGATAGCGTATTGCATATTCATTAAACCTTTGACATGCATTTCCTCAGCAATTTTCTTGGTATATTCTTTGATTGTCGCCACATTTTCTGCTGTGATATGCACAGACGGGATTATGCAGGCAGAGTCGCCAGAGTGAACACCGGCAAGTTCAATATGCTCCATAACAGCGGGAACAAAGGCATGTGTGCCATCACTAATAGCATCTGCTTCACATTCAAGCGCATGGTTTAGGAAACGGTCAATTAAAATTGGTCTGTCAGGCGTTACGCCGACAGCAGCTTTCATGTAGCCTGTCATACTCTCATCGTCATACACAACTTCCATACCACGCCCTCCAAGCACATAGGATGGACGTACCATAACGGGGTAGCCAATTTTATTTGCAATTTTTAGTGCTTCGTCAATGGTGGCCGCCATACCTGCCTCAGGCATTGGAATCTCCAACTTGTCCATCATGGAGCGGAATAGGTCACGGTCCTCTGCAAGATCAATCACAGAAGGTGGTGTGCCAAGAATTTTAACCCCATTTTTCTCAAGTTCTGAGGCGAGGTTGAGGGGTGTCTGACCACCAAATTGAGCAATAACGCCAAGCGGTTTTTCTTTGTGGTAAATGCTGAGCACGTCCTCCAAAGTGAGCGGTTCAAAATACAGCTTGTCAGAGGTATCATAATCTGTTGAGACTGTCTCGGGATTGCAATTGACAATAATCGTCTCAAAGCCAAGTTCCTTTAGCGCAAGAGAGGCGTGCACACAGCAGTAGTCAAACTCAATCCCTTGTCCAATACGGTTTGGTCCGCCGCCAAGAATCATAATTTTTGGCTTATCGGTCTGAATAGGATTTTTATCTGCTGCATTGTAGGTGGAGTAATAGTAAGCGCTGTCGGGAGTACCGCTGACATGGACGCCTTCCCATGCTTCCTCAACGCCGAGTGCAATTCGCCTGTTGCGAATAGTTTCCTCTGGAATTTCCAGAATTTGGCTGAGATATTTGTCGGAAAATCCATTTTTCTTTGCAGAAATTAATGCCTTGTCAGAGGGGAGTGTCCCTTTTGATTGTATGAGTGCTTCTTCCTCCTCGACCAACTCCTGCATCTGTTTTACAAAATAATGTTTTACCTTGGTAATATCAAAAATTTCGTCTACAGTTGCGCCTTTTCGCAGTGCTTCGTACATAATAAAATGGCGGTCACTAGACGGGTGTGCCAGCATTAGCAGAAGTTCTTCTTTTGTTTTGGAGTCATAGTCCTTGGCATGTCCTAAGCCATATCTTCCCGTTTCAAGGCTTCGGATTGCCTTCTGGAATGCTTCTTTATAAGTTTTGCCAATGCTCATAACTTCGCCGACAGCGCGCATTTGTGTGCCAAGTTTATCCTCGACACCTTTAAATTTTTCAAACGCCCAGCGTGCAAATTTAATTACAATATAATCTCCGTCAGGCACGTATTTATCAAGAGTGCCATATTTGCCGCACTCGATTTCTTTTAGGGTCAATCCAGCGGCGAGCATAGCAGAAACAAGTGCAATTGGGAAACCAGTTGCTTTCGAGGCGAGTGCAGAGGAGCGAGAAGTTCTTGGGTTAATCTCAATCACAACAATGCGGTCTGTGATTGGGTCATGGGCAAATTGTACATTAGTACCGCCAATGACTTTCACAGAGTCTACAATGCGATATGCTTGTTCCTGAAGCCGTTTTTGAAGTTCCTCAGAGATAGTGAGCATGGGGGCAGAGCAGAAGGAGTCACCTGTGTGTGTGCCTAAGGGATCAATATTTTCGATAAAGCAGACTGTGATCATGTTGCCTTCGGCGTCACGGACAATTTCTAGTTCTAGTTCTTCCCAGCCGAGAATGGATTCCTCGACGAGCACTTGACCGACAAGACTTGCCTGAAGCCCACGCGCACAGACAGTTTTTAATTCTTCTTTATTGTATACAAGACCACCACCAGCACCTCCCATAGTGTATGCGGGGCGCAGCACAACAGGATATCCGAGCCGGTCTGCAATGGCAAGCGCTTCCTCAACGCTATAAGAAACTTCGCTTCTTGCCATCTCAACGCCAATAGCGTCCATTGATTTTTTGAATTCGATACGGTCCTCACCGCGCTCGATGGCGTCAACCTGCACGCCGATAACCTGCACATGATATTTGTCAAGAATTCCTTCTTTGGCAAGCTCTGAACATAAGTTTAGACCTGATTGTCCTCCAAGATTAGGAAGGAGCGCGTCGGGACGTTCTTTTGCGATGATTTGTTCCAGGCGACGGACATTTAAGGGTTCAATGTAGGTAACATCTGCGACTTCGGGGTCTGTCATGATGGTCGCGGGATTTGAGTTTACCAGAACGATTTCATATCCAAGCTTGCGCAGTGCCTTGCAAGCTTGTGTCCCAGAATAGTCAAATTCGCACGCCTGACCAATGATAATTGGCCCAGAACCAATAATCAGGACTTTGTTGATATCATTTCTTTTGGGCATAATTAACCTCCGTTTTTCTTATAGTCTCTCGGAATCTTTTACATTGCGTATCCCGCTTCAAATGCAGCTTTGTTGATTTCAACAGTTTTGGGCGGAACAGTAGCCTCGATAACTTCGAGCCATTGTGTTTTTTCAAAGTCCATGCGCTTTGCAGCAACACCGACAATAATTGTATTAAATACCTTTGTGTTTCCAAGTTTTCTTGCTTCGTCCATAGCATCGACTGCGACGACATCATGTTCTTTTTTTAGATTTTCAATAATATTTTCAGGATATTGTGCCGCGCCCGTTACAACAGTGATAGGATCAATTCGCTGATCGTTGACAATGATAAGGCTGTCTTTTTTTAGGAAATGAGCATACCGCAGCGCTTCAAGCCGCTCAAAGGCAATCAGCACGTCGGCTTGCCCTTCCTCCACAATAGGCTCTGCCACAACATTGCCATAACGCACAAATGTAACAACACTTCCGCCGCGCTGTGCCATGCCGTGTACTTCGGAGAGCTTGACATCATAGCCAGCCTTTGTAATGATTCCACCAAGAATGCGGCTTGTGAGCAGTGTACCTTGACCACCCACGCCGACGATCATAATATTTTTTGTAGTCATAAGAACCTCCATTTATAATTTGTTACAATTCACACCCATGCCAGATTTTGTATCCATTTATGATGATTTGGTGTGAATTACAACAATTGATGCACACAAAGTGCTACAAAGCAGGCATTTTGGCGCTG
>DEPD01000178.1:23025-26626 GCA_002358575.1 Lachnospiraceae bacterium UBA3401
TCCGACACCATGCAGCAAGTGTATGGTGCGAGTGTGAAAAGTAACCATAATTTACCTGCGAATTTGGAACACAATTATTAGTCTACTTGTTCAATAGCATCGAATTTGCAGCGTTTCATGCACAGACCGCAGCCATTACACATGGTATCGTCAATTTTGACAGTGCCGTCTTCATTTTGAGTGAGTGCAGGGCAGCCAGGAATAAGGCACATGCCGCATTTTTTACATTTTTCAGGAATTGCAATGCATTTCGCTTTTGTAGCTTGCGATTTTAAGAGTGCACAGGGAGCACAGACAATCAAAACGGACACTTCGTCGCGTGCTACTTCGCGCTTGACAAGCTTTTCAAGTTCCTCGATATCAAAGGCGTCAACTTCATAGACATGTTCTACGCCAATTGCCTTGCATAAGTGATAGAGGCTAATTGCTTTGGTCTCTTTACCGTTTAGCATCTTTCCGGTCGCGGCGTGATCTTGGTGCCCTGTCATGCCAGTAGTGGAGTTATCGAGAATCAGCACTGTTCCAGTTGACTGATTATACACCATGTTCATCAGTGAATTGACGCCAGTATGTAAAAAAGTGGAATCGCCAATCAGTGCAACCCAGTTTTTGATATATTCTTTTCCCTTTGCTTTTTCCATGCCATGTAAGGTGGAGATGGAAGCGCCCATACATACAGTGGTGTCAATAACATTTAGTGGAGAAACTGCGCCAAGAGTATAGCAGCCAATATCTCCTGCTCCGTGAATTCCGAGTTTTTTCAGTACGGAGAAAGTGCTTCTGTGCGGACAACCAGGACATAGAATCGGTGGGCGTGCTGGAACCTGTGCGGGTGTGGTGATTTTAAGATTTATGCCAAGTACACGCTCGCGAATCATATTGGCACTGTATTCTCCTTGCAGGGTAAAAAGTTCCTTTCCGATACAATTGATACCCCAAGATTTTACCTGCTCTTCAATTAGTGGTTCAAGCTCCTCAAAGATATAGAGTTTGTCTACCTTGGAGGCAAATTCTTCAATTAATTTTCTGGGAAGCGGGTGCACAAGACCGAGCTTTAACACGCTGGCTTCTGGCATTGCCTCCACTACATATGTATAGGGAATGCCGCTTGTGATAAATCCGATGGAAGTATCTTTGTAAATGGCTTTGTTTATCGCAAACTCGCAGGCGTCCTCTGCCATCTGTTTTAGACGGTTTTCCACATGGATATGACGTCCTTTTGCATTTGCGGGCATCATTACATTTTTGGCAGCGCAGCGTTCATAGGGCTTGTCCGGTATTTCCTGGCGTTCTTCAAGAGTGACAGGACCTTGTGAGTGCGCAAGACGAGTGGTTGTACGAATCATAACAGGTGTATCGTATTTTTCACTATATTCAAAAGCAAGTTTTGTAAAATCTTTTGCTTCCTGAGAGTCAGAGGGCTCCAGTACCGGGACTTGTGCTACGCGTGCCACACAGCGGGAGTCTTGCTCATTTTGAGAGGAGTATAGACCGGGGTCATCTGCTGCTGCAATGATAAGCCCACCATTAGCGCCAATATAGGATACGGTATACAAAGGGTCGCTTGCCACGTTGACACCGACCATTTTCATAGATGCCATAGCGCGTACGCCACTGATAGATGCACCAATAGCAACTTCCATAGCAACCTTTTCGTTCGGTGCCCACTCCGCGTAAATTTCTGGGTATTTTACGATATTTTCACTGATTTCGGTGCTGGGGGTTCCGGGATAAGCACTGGAGACCTTGACACCGGCTTCGTAAGCACCGCGAGCAATCGCTTCATTGCCCAACATAATTTTTGTTTTGTTCATTTACTAATTCCTTTCTATTGTTTCTAAAGTATTACTGTTCACTCGTCTGTTAATGGAGTGAAAAATGGGGTATGAATTGTAACTTTAATGTTGACCAAGCAGCCAGCTTGTCATTTGACACTAATAACTATGATAGAGAAAAAATAGAGTTCCGTCAATTTATTTTGCAAAATTTACAAAATCTTCTGGAATTAATTCATAATCCACTGAGGATTGTGGTTCACCAAGCTGGTTTTGCCATGAATTTACATTGACGCGCAGCTTTCTAAATCCTAATTTTTCATAGACATGTTGTGCGCGTTTGTTGTTTAAGTTTGTGTCAAGAATAATTTTTTGGTATCTCAAGTCATAAAACAGGAATGAAATCAACATACTTAAAACTATTTTCCCATAACCTTTTTCCTGTTCAGAAGATACACAAATTTTAATTCCGATTTCAGCGGTTTTGTCGTTCCCTTGATTTGAATATGTTGCATAATTCATTTCACCAATTGGTTTGTGGGAAAGTTCGATAATAATACGTCTGTTCTCGTCAGTGTCTTTTTTGATGCGTTCTGCAATCTCGGAGGCTGTTTGACCAGTACCGTTTGGAAATCCGGCATGTGCCATCACAGCACCATCATTCCACCAAGACGATAATAATTCAGTGTCTTGAATTGTTGCGTTTCTGAGCGTTAAATTTTTATATTGTATTAACATAAAAACCTCCATTTTGTTTTGATTAAGTGTGTTAAGAATTATTTACAAAGTAATATTTATAATATCATAAAGTGAAAAATTATTCTACATTGAAACAATAACTACAAAGTGATAAATTGTTATATTAAAGTGTGTTTGAAAAATCATTCTTGTCATCTATTATATAATGATATCATGTGCAATTGAGAAAATAGGAAAGATATTTGATATAGCTATTAAGAAATGGGTGCACTATAACTTTACACTTGAAACAAAGTTTGCAAAACCATATAATGAATAAAAGTGAAAGAAAGATTCATTAGGAAAATGTTTTTTGAGAGAGGAGAACTGTTATGGGAAGAACATTTATTGTTGGCATTTCAGGTGCAAGTGCAAGCGGAAAATCTACGATTTCAGAGCATTTGAAACAGTTGTTAGAAAATGACTATAAAGTGCAGTTGATTCATATGGATGAATATTACAAAGAAGAAACATATCGGCCGAAAATTTATGGGATTTCGGATGGAGTGGAATATATTGATGATAACCATCCAATGGCATTAGATCTTGACCAGTGTTATTTGGATGTGCAGAAGGCAATAGAGGAATTTGACGTTCTTATCATAGAAGGTTTATTTTCTTTGTGGGATGAAAAAATATTTATGCTGTTAGATTTGAAAGTTTTTGTCGATTGTGATCCGGATGAAAGATTTGCTAGGCGTGTGTTAAGAAACTTATCTTTTGGACAGCATTTGGGTGAGATAACAAGCAGGTATGTTCAAGCGGTGCAGCCTAGGCAGAAAGAGTATGTGGAGCCTACAAAGTGGAAGGCGGATATTATATTAAATGGTTTTTTGCAGACGCCAAAAGGAGTCGAAATCATTGTAAATTGGATATATCAGCAATTGTCTTACAACAAATAGTAATCTTTCAAGTTTTATCTGATTTGGCGCATGAGGTTTATTATTTTAATAGATGAGCGAACAATAATAGAAAAACAAATAAAATATAAAAAATAGGTTTACTTTGATGCTTTAAAGTGGCATAATATTGTTAAATATGCCATGCAAATAGATTGTGCATAACAGTATAAGGAACTGTAGAAAAAT
>DEPD01000147.1:0-47704 GCA_002358575.1 Lachnospiraceae bacterium UBA3401
TTTATTAGCAGGCTTTCTTTTATTCTGTCTGCAAGTCCTTCACTTGCAACAAATTTTATATTCTCATGTTCTGGTATGATACATTGCTGTCCGGTCTGTGGATTTCTGCCTATTTTCTCTTTTGCTGTTTTCATTTCAAATCTGCCAAAACCCATAATCATTACTTTTTCATTCTCACTCATACAATCTATAAGTGTATCAATAAATAATTCTAATCCCTTCATAGCGTCTTTCTTCTTTATGCCGCCCTTTGCTGCCATTCTATCGGCAAATTCTTTTTTCTTTACTGACATTGTTCTTCTCCTTTTCTTTTATAAATTTTCTTACAAATGTTTTTAAACTCTTTATCTAGGCTGATAATCTTATCTGAGTTATAAGACTTATGTTCTGACAAAGTATGTTTCTTGTTTTGTTTCTTTTCGCCTGTACTATTTAATTGTTTATCAGATATCAATTTTAACTCACCACGATTTCGTGGTAAGGTTTTGTTTATACTATTTGATTGTTTATCAGCAGATTCTATTACAATGATATCTCTTGTATTGTAATCACTCCTATCATTACTAAATATTTTAAAGGATACATAATAGTCTCTTTCAATATCGAATAATAAATTGTTATTGGTATTGTCGATAACCTTTTTGAGATCAATAAAATATGGATTTTATTCCGTGTATTTGGATTATTGAAAATGAAATGTTATAGTGTCCTATAATACCTCTGTGATGTGAGGCGTGAACTGTTCTAAGAAGGTTTAATGAGTGGTGGATAGGATTATGGGTAATGAATTCAGGCATCAAAATAAGCCCACTATCAATCATATTTCTACAACTGATAATGGACTTATGCATTTGTCCAAATTATTTAATTATAGGAATTAGCATTTAAGTTATATGAGTCAATTCCCATACCCCATTTTAAGATATATCGTACCCCATTCGTACCCCATTTTTGCAATAAAAGACGTTAAAATGCGATAATTTACGATAGTTTTACAAAATGTTAAATATGCTGGAATCCCAGAAAATACAGCATTTTCAAGCATTTTTCTACCACTCATAAGGCGTTGCCTGATACACGTAGTAATTCAACCAATTCGTATACAGATTATTGCTATGCGAACGCCATTGTAATTTTGGTCTCTGAGTGGAATCATCATTGGGATAATAATTTTTAGGAATATGTATGGGCAATCCCTTATGCATGTCTCGCTTATATTCTGCATCAAGAGTATATCGGTCATATTCTGGATGTCCATTTACAAAGATTTTCTTACCGTTCTCGGCATATGCAAGAAATACGCCTGCCTCGTTTGATTCTGCAAGCACAGTAATCTTATCGCAATTATGAATATCAGCAGCAGGAGTCTCTGTGTGCCGACTGTGTGGCGCCAGAAAATAATCATCGAAACCGCGTACAAGGGGTACTTTTCTATTCTGCACCTTATGAGAGTACAATCCAAACAATTTTTCAGGAAGCTGACGTTTCTGAATGCCATAATAATGGTAGAAACCTGCCTGAGCTCCCCAACATATATGAAGCGTAGAAGTCACATGCTCCTGGGCCCAATCCATAATTGCACACACTTCCGCCCAATAATCAACTTCCTCAAAAGGAATATCTTCCACTGGCGCACCAGTAATAATTAAACCATCGAATCTTTTGTTTCGAATCTGCTCAAACGTTGTGTAAAATCGATTTAAATGATTTGCTGATGTATTGAGTGATACATGGCTTGTTACCATAAGGAAAGTAACATCCACCTGTAAGGACGTATTGGACAGTGCGCGCAAAAGTTGCAACTCTGTGTCCTGTTTGACAGGCATCAAATTTAGAATACATACCTGCAAGGGTCTGATATCCTGATGCATAGCGCGATTTTCATCCATCACAAATATATTTTCATTCTCAAGTATTTCTTTTGCTGGCAAGTCACTTTGTACTTTAATTGGCATTTTTTACACTCCTGTCTAAATAGTTTCCAGTCCCGTTCTTAGCTTGTTTCTACACTTCCATATCCAAATACTCTTTCATAAATTGTTCTTCTGTAACAATAGAAACATTCAGTTCCTTTGCCTTTTTATTTTTTGAGGAATTGGAAGTACTGTCATTATTGATTAGGCAAAGGGTTTTTGAAGATACACTTCCTGCCACTTTTCCACCTTTTTTCTCAATCAAATCTTTTAATTCATTTCTACTGCCAAAATGATTTAAATTACCTGTAATTACAAAAGTCTTCCCTTCAAGCGTCTGCTCTTCCTCATTTATCTCCTCTTTCTGGATATGAACTTCTGCTAAAAGATTCTCAAATCTTTTATTGTTTTCCTCATTGGAAAAATAATCGACAAACGCTTTTGCAATTACTTCTCCAATACCATCTATCATCGCAAGCTCTTCCACTGTTGCACGACGCAGACTCTCCAGATTAAAATCATAAAATCGACAGATGACTTTTGCGTTCGCCAAACCAATATTTGCGATTCCTAAACTAAAGATTAGCTTGGGTAATTCCACATCTCTGGCAGTTTCAATGCTATTGATTAACTTCTTGTAAGAACGTTCTCCAAATCCTTCCATTGCCACAATATCAGACTTATATCTGTCAAGGTGAAAAATATCTTGATATTGATGAATAAATCCTTTTGCAATGAATTTCTCAAGTGTTGCTTCTGATAATCCATCAATGTTCATGGCATCACGACCTACAAAATGTGTAAACGATTTTATTTTCTTAGCATCACAGTCAGGATTTGAACAGTACAGTGACTGCACCTCATTTACTGCGTGTATCTCTGTCGCACCGCCGCAAACAGGGCAGACAGATGGTATCTCTATATTCTCACTTCCAGTCAGGTTTTCGGCAATCTGCGGAATAATCATATTTGCCTTGTAAACAGTAATCTTATCTCCAATGCCTAGTTTTAATGCCTTCAAAATACTAATATTATGAACAGATGCCCTGCTCACTGTAGTGCCTTCCAATTCCACCGGTTCAAAAATAGCAACCGGATTAATCAGTCCTGTACGACTTGGACTCCATTCAATTTCTTTCAAAGTAGTCTCCCGAATCTCATCTGCCCACTTAAATGCAATGGAATCGCGCGGAAACTTTGCCGTTCTTCCAAGGGAACGACCATAAGCAATATCATCATAAATCAATACCAATCCATCAGATGGAACTTCATAAGTCTTGATACGTTCCTCGTAATCTGATACAGCCGCAACAATATTATCCGCATTCACTTTTGCATATGCAACGATATCAAATCCTTGGCTGGCAAGAAATTCAAACTGTTTCTCCCGTGAATTCTCAAAGTCAACACCCTCAGCCTTCACAAGTGCAAAGGCATAAAATCTTACATTTCTCTCTGCCGTAATCTGATTATTCAACTGTCTAACCGATCCAGAACAGAGATTTCTTGGGTTTTTATATCTAGCTTCCACATCTTCAATATGGCTGTTGATTTCCGCAAAATCCTGATATGTAATAACTGCTTCCCCCCTGAGAATCAACTCGCCCTGAAACTGAATTTTTAACGGAATGTTTTTAAACACCTTTGCATTGTTGGTAATGACTTCTCCCACTTCACCATTTCCGCGCGTAACCGCCTTTAACAATTCTCCATTCTGATAAGTTAATACGATTGTAAGACCATCTAATTTCCAACTGAGCAGTCCTTCTTTATCGCCGATCCAATCTTTTAACGCCTCACGTTCCTTGGTTTTGTCAAGAGAGAGCATTGGACTCTCGTGGGCTTCCTTAGGCAACTCATCCACAGCCTCATATCCCACATTAATCGTAGGACTGCCTGCAAGAACCATACCTGTTTCCTGCTCAAGAGACACCAATTCATCATATAAGGTATCATACTCCAGGTTACTCATAATTTCCCTGTCCTGCGTATAATATGCCTTTGAAGCCGCTCTCAGTTTCTCCACAAGTACTTTCATCTGACGTATTTTTTCAGTGTTTGCTTCCATACTTCCCTCCATTAATCTCTATAGCTTCTCGGAATCTTCTTGTAACATCAGGTACAAAAAACTCTGAGAGTCTATCATTAAATTCTGTAGAAAGATAACTGGTCTCCTCTGCACTTATTATTTTTCTACAGCTTCTTACCACTTGGACATTCCACACAAACGATAAAGCTTTGATAGCTCTTCCCCGCCAAGTTCTCGATACTCACCACATTTTAATCCGGCAAGTTCAATATTCATCACTCTCACGCGTGTGAGTGACCTTACGCCATACCCAAAACACGCACACATGCGTCGAATCTGTCTGTTTAATCCTTGTGTCAATATCATTTTAAATGTATATTTTCCTATGTACTGTACACTACATGATCGTGTTGTCTCATGCAATTCTTTTAAATATACTCCTTTTGACAGTTCGTTCAAAAATTCTTTCGTTATTTCCTTGTCCACCTTGACAAGATATTCCTTTTCATGATGGTTTGCACCTTTCATCATTCGCTGTATCAGTTCTCCATCATTTGTCATAAGAATCAACCCTTCAGATTCCTTGTCAAGGCGCCCCGCATAGGTGAGCCTTACGGGGTAATTCACCGCCTCCACAATTGTCTTTTCTGCATGTTGGTCTTTTTCTGTACAGGTGATCCCGACTGGCTTATAATATGCAAGTACCACCTTTGCAGAAACTGGCTGCACTTTTTTTCCATTTACTTCCACGCAGTCTAACGCACAAACCTGCATACCGTTAACCGCCTTATTCCCATTGACTGTTACGCTTCCTTGGGTTATTAACTTATCTGCATTTCGTCTGGAACAGATACCACATTCTGCTAGGTATTTATTTAATCGGGTCATTTCGTTCCTCTCAATAAAATCATTTCTAATCACAAAAATTTTTTAAGTCTGTTGATTGTTTTTTCTTCAAACGCAACTAGCTCTCGTGCAATTTCCATTGATGTATTTCCCGAATTTTGATGATGGTTCATTGATTTCCACATATTCGTAATACCCTTGCTGCTGCCTTGTATCATAATCTCTGCAATTTTGCTCGTACTACAGTTTGCAAGTGTATTCATCTGAATACTACCCTTGAGCATCATATCCTGTACGCCACTGCCATGATATCCTTCCGCCCGCTCGCGCTGTAACCGATCTGTTGCCTTGTTCTGTATTACGGAGTACAAAAGCTTTTCTTTTGAAAGTTCCTGCAACAACTCATCATTGTGAACCATCTGAGATACTGTTTCAATGGCATTGATTGCCATACTAGAATTTTTCTGAACCTCTTTTAAAATCTCCTGATCATCTTTTTTCATAGCTATCATCCTTTCTTATTAAACGATTCGTGATAGCTATATTATCACCAGTATTTAACAGCTTATGCTTGTATATCTGTATTCTCCCATATGGTGTTCTCCACCTCACCTGTCAGAACTTCCAATTTCTCTTTTTCCTGCTCAAAAGGATATACAACACCCCATTGTGCACGCAATTCATCCATCTGTTTCATAATACGAATTGTCTCACTATGCGGCATTTCCCAACATTCTTTCTCTCCTTTTTCAATAGACTCTAGGCTAGACGAAACTTCATATTCATACCCTGTAATCTGTTTGGGAGCCTTAATGGACTTTCCCACCTTGCCTCCTGCATCGTACACAGTAATGGACTCAAAGTTATTAATATTTTCTATCACAATATATCCTTTAGGTCCATATATCACTCCTCGTCTGTCACTATATCCATTCATTGTACTGTTCAGCACTGCCATCTTACCATCTTTGTATGTAAGCGTAATGCTTTCTGAAGCATCTACTCCAGACGCGGTTAGAATACAAGAAGAATCCATTCTTTTGATTTCTTTTCCAAAAACCATTGCTGCAAAGTTTAACACATACACACCTAAATCAAGCAGTGCTCCACCCGCAAGCGCAGGATCTATCAGTCTTTTTTTGTCAGAAATAGCATACCCTAAATTGGCTGTAAGCATCGTCGGTTCTCCAATAATACCCGAATTAATAACACCCTTAATGGTTGTAAGCATTGGCATATACCGAACCCACATCGCCTCAGTCACAAAAACATTTTTTTCCTTTGCAAGCATTAAAATTTCTTCAGCCTGCTCGGCATTTGCAGTAAATGCCTTCTCACACAACACATTTTTGCCATTTTCAATACACAATTTCATATTGGCATAATGTTCTGAATGTGGCGTTGCAATATAAACCAAATCAATCTTATCGTCTAACACTAATTCTTCATAAGAAGTATAAACGACCTTGATTCCATACTCATTCGCAAATTTGTGTGCTCGTTCCTCGCTTCTTGACGCAACACCGTAGCACTTTACATTTTTCATTTTCTTGATGGTGCTCGCCATAACTCCTGCAATTTTACCGGTTCCCAAAATACCAATACGCTTTTGTTTAAACATACATGTGCCCTTACCTTTCAAATAAATTAAACGAAAGCCCATGCAGCATAAAGCCCATGGGTTTTCATTGATATCTTTAGATTTATGTATGTCTTTTCAAGGTGTCACTCAAAAAATTCAGCTTTAACATATCCGACTGTACCATTATAGTTAATCTTGTACCACTCACCTTGATCTTCCAACAGCTCATAAGAATTTCCTCCTTGGGCAGTTCCAAGTTTTGCAGATTCCTGACTTGCTTGGCTTCTAACATTTACATTTGTCGCAGCCTTTACTGTTCCAATTGGAGACGTGGAAGATTCAGATTCTGTGGTTACTACCTCCAGATAATCGCTCTTAATATAAGCCTCTTTTCCATCAAATATTACCTTGCTCCATCCGTTCACTCTGTCTTCAATTTTGGTAAGCTGTGTTCCTGTCTCCGCCTTGCCAATCTTGTCCGCCTCTTCGCTGTCAGAAGAACGCACGTTCACAGTCGCTGTAGTCTTTACAATCTGATTAACAACTTGATTTTGAAGTGGTGGCTCCTCACTTTCCGCTGACGCTGGCGCCTCTGTCTCTGCTGGAGGAACATTTGTCTCCGTCTCTGGCGTCTCTGTTCCTTCCTGTGCCTCAAGCTGCGCTAAGGCCTCACCAACAGAAGTCTTAATTGTCGTCGGCAGTGATTCCATAAATTGATCCAATGTATCATCAGATGCGATTGCTTCCTTATAGTTTACATCAATTTTGTTATATAGGTCGACCACATCATCCTGACTAGTAACAAGTTTAAATGCCGCCTTAATATTCTCCTCGGTATCCCCATCAATCTTAAGATTCCCATCCTCCGCAGTATAAACATAGAACGCATTGAGTCCTGGTGCTTTCGTTGCAATATCCTTAATCTTAACAGCATACGTTACATAAACAAAATAAGAATTCTCCTCCACACCAGACTTAGTATAACACTTGATGTCGTCATATTCTTCAATAAATTCACTCTTCTTCTCGTAAGTGATAAGATCCTTGTCACTGTTGTAATCTTTGACAGATTTTACCGTCTCCAAGTCACCATCTGCAAGCGCTTTGTAGAATCTGCTCATCAGTTCATTGACATTTGTAAATGCATTTTCAGCCAACGGATCTTCTTTTAATGCTGGTATCTCAGTCGTCACACTTGTTGAAGGATTCACATTAACCGTTTCTGCGGGCGGCTCTTTTTGCTTTCCCATATAAGAAAAAATCACAGCAATTACAATGGCACACGCCGCAACTGGAAGTAAAATCTTCAATGCATTTATAACAACAGGTTGCATATTGCCAGAGTGGAAATCCATGCCAAAGTGCACTGTTTTATGCGTATTTTCTGTTTTTTTATTATTCTGTGAGGTATTGTTCTCCAAATGCACTTCTGACTGACTGTTTTCTAAAATCTGCTGATCCTTTTTATCTTCTATCGTCGTATCTGATGAATTATTGTTCATAATTTCTGTATTCTCTATATTTTGTACTTCTTTATTCAATTTCTTGTTATCCATTCTTGCTCCTATCTATTGCAAATCTCCCTGCTACAAACAAATTTATTACAATTCACATCCCTATAGATTTGGGTTTATTTTAAGCCATTTCGGTGTAAATTATAACAATTTATGCACACAACTGTAGTGGGAATACACAAACCACGCAGCAGGTGCGTGGTTCTGATCGTAAGTCCTTAATAACCTTCACAGTAAACTTCCATCATGAAATTCCTGCACTTTCGCAGACGATATCAACAAAACACATATCTGCATCAAACTTTTCAAAGAAAATACACCCGACAGGAATCGAACCTGCATTAAAGGCGTCGGAGGCCTTCGTTCTATCCATTAGACTACGGGTGCTTGGATTCTGCATACTCTCAATGCTGTATCATGTTTGTTATCATATCACAAATTTCTTCATTTGTCTATAAAAAATTTTGTTTCATATACTCTTTCCAAAGAAGCCGAAACAATATCACATCGTAAAATCTGTCATTGTAAAAATATCCCTGTTCCTGAACCCCCTCCAATTTGTAACCTGCTTTTTTAAAAAACTGTATTGCTTCCTTGTTAGAATCCATTATCTGTACTGCAATTCGCTGATATGCAAGAACATCAAAGATGTACTTCTCCAAAAGTTTTAGCGCTTCCGTGCCATATCCTTTCCCACGCTTTTCCTTATTCTGAATCACAATCTGCAGCTGCGTATTTTTCCATTCTGGATGGCAATGCACCATTCCTATTTTGCCAATTGACTGCTCGCCTTCTTTGCAGACAATCAAATACCATATATTCATATCCCTATTCATCTCATCCCATTTAGAAATCGGGTACAGTTGGATTCTCTCAGACTCTAAATGTTTTGGGCAAATACAATTACCGTTTGTCATAACCATCATTTTATCCCTCCATTGTTAGGAACTATTCAGAAATAATTTGATCCACGAATGCTTCCTACACAATCCAAGCACGCGCACCAGGATGCTCCTCATCCTTTTCTATCCTTCCGAGGCAATAACATTTATGATACTTTTCAATAAGTCTCAGTGCCTTGTCACACTGCTCTTGGGGTACTGCCAAAAGCATACCAATCCCAAGTGAAAAATCGATCAGAAAACACTCCCTATCCATCATATTCAAGTCATACAGATATTGAAACAGTGCGGGCATCTGCATCGATGCAAAAGAAATACTTGCCCCGAAACCTTTGGGCATCTGGGCATAGCTTTTTGGGTCAAGTAATGACTTTTTGATGACAAATATCCCATGAATAAGATTTTGCTTGTTAAGTTCTTGAATTACAGTAACATAACAAGTATTTGGCTTCATCAGCTCGTCTATAAAAGTATTCTCCCCAGCAAACTTTGTATTTATAATGTCAGGTCTTCTGTCGAGAATTACTTTTATAAAAGGATAGCTGAGTGATGATATGCCATCTGTATGTAAGCCTATCAGCATATCACCCTCCACAATCTTGTGCTCGGTTATGATATCCTTTTTGTCAGAAATCCCCATTACCACAGCTCCTATTTTGTATTCATTTGCAGGATAATTGACAGCCTGCGCTGCTACCTCCAATCCTGCAAATATGATTCCATTGTTTTCACAGGCTTTCTTGAGTGACTCACCCATGAGCAGTAACTGGCTGCTGTCATTGTTTCCACAGACAATATTTGCCAATAAAACTGATGGTCTCACGCCAAAGCGTATCAAATTATTGGACGCATTTGCCACCAAATCCATACAGATTTCCTTGTCGTACCCATTTTTCATGGCAAAGCGCTCTTTGGAACCAGGAACATGAAGTGCAAAGGAACACACTGGTTCCTCCATTCCTGCTAAGTTTGGCTTAAAAAACACAGGAGCTGTAACACTTGTGTAAATCAGCCTATCATCCGGCGTGATCATGCTGTTTAACCTATCTTTGACCATATAAAGCTTTTTGGTGTCAAGTCCGGTGTCCATATAGCTGATGCTTTTTCTCTCCCCAGAAAGACCATTCAGCAGCGAATCAACGGTCGTATCAAGAACCTGCGCAATATTATACATCATATCCACTGATGGCAGACTAATTCCTTGTTCCCATCTTGAAATTGCCTGATAAGACACATTCAACAGATCCGCAAGCTGCTTTTGTGTCATGCCTTTTATCTTTCTCTGTTCTAAAAATGCCTTCCCGACTTTCTCTCTATCGAGCATTATTCTCTTCCTCCGCATCTAAGACTTATTCCCCTACAGTCTCATATTATAATATTTCCTGTTACAATAAAGTTTATCACACCATAAAGAAATTCTCAATCAACAAGCTATTGAAGCTGGGTATGTGGCTCAACTAAATTGATATATCGTCAAGAAAAATTTTTACCAAATCGAATTAGGAACGCTACTTCCCCTACTTGCCACGCTGGGCACCCACCAGCTTTGCTAGTACACCGTTTTTTAATTCCTCATATACCAAGCACTCGCTATTTGCATCATTGCCACGTTGTCGTCAGTCAACGATGCCACCAGGTTCTCATGTGCATAAAAAAGGAGCAGGTTCTCACACAAAAGAACCTGCCCTTATCTTCCTTTCAGGATTTAACAAATAGTCTATACGTCTTATTGATTCACAGTTTCTTAGTCAAAATCAAACTTCGTAAACCGCTTTGCCCTGTCAAGATATCGGAATCTTACCATCTCATTTTTCTTAAGCACATCCTCCTCAGTTCCTCTATACTGGCAACGGATACAGCTATAGATTCCCGTATCTTTATTGTAAAACATATCGATGTCGAGGTCTCGCATAAAGCAGGATGGACATCTATAATTTAATTTGCCTTTTCCAAGTTGAGCCATGTTGCAAATACCTCCTTATCAGAAATTGTCTTCTTGTAGCCAAGCTTGAACATCGGTGAGAATGCGTATCCCTCCTCAATATAGCCAAGTGCCTTGTCAGAGGCAGTGAGGGAAACTTTTGTCTCAATTGCTGGAATTACTGCGCTCACTGCGCTCGCGCCGTCAAGCTTCGCATCACGACATCTGTATTCATAATTAATTGTCTCGCCGCCTTCTCCCTCGCACGCAAGAGTAATTCCAGTCATATCTTCTGGATACTCTGTTGTGCCATAACATGCTGTGATATACTCATCTAGCGTAATCTCAGCAGAAGGATCACTGATTTCAAGAATGTTTCTCTCAATTTTAATATTAGAAGCACCTTCCTCAAAATATTCCTTTGTCTGTAACTTCACTGTGACGCTATTAAATTGAATTTCAACGGGATCAAGCGTCAAAATACGTGTCTTCTTGCCATCAATCACTTCCTCTGAAAAATGGCTGTGTGTCGGGCATAGACAGAGGTCAATTTCCTCACCCTTGTACGAAAGTTTTGCACTTCTTACCGTACCAGCTCCTGCATAGTGTGTAAAGTATCCTGCGCGGTATTTCTCCTGAATTAAGAACGGATAGGAAGCATCCTGGACATGTGGTGTGCCAATACCAACAGGCCAATTTAATTTTGCCACATATGGACGTAAATCGACAATTGCACCGCCCTGGTCCATGTTGACACAAGCTCTCATATAAGGATCACAATACCAGAACAACTGTTTGTCGGAACCATAGAGGATGTCTCTCCAAGGTGCACACTCTGGCTCATTGTAATTTCCTGCGTTAACACCTTTCTTTTCTCTATAGTAATCTGCAAACTCTGCCATTGTCATATCAATCAGTTTGCCTTCTTTTTTCAAGTCACCATAGTACTTACAGCCATCACTGTAGGATTTATATAGAAGCTCATATGGCTGCTCCCAGCGTCCCATTTTGTTCATCCAGCCTGGTCCAACAAACATCATATTGTAGGAATATCCATTATTGTACTTTGCAAGGTCACGATACTGGTCAATCAAGTTGTAGAGATATGGATACTCCCATGTCTTGGTATCATAAATCATGCCGCGGAGTACATTCTGCGGGTGTGTGCCAAAATTGGAACCATTTCCGTCATAACATGCAATCAAGTCTCTGGAAAGATGCGGAATAGCAACAATTCCAGAATCCTCCTCTGCGTTTGCTGCCGGAGCATGGGTATTCTGCTTCGATGGAATCCACGGTGCCCACGGACCGCCGTCAAACAGTGTGTACCAGGAGTTATTGCAGGTATGATATGCCTTTGGTCCCTCCTCCCAGCAAGTCGCAACTGCACATTTCACAGTCGGATATTTCTCTTTTATATAATTTGTCAGCTCAGCATCCATATAGTAAGAGCCTGTTGACTCTGGATAGAAGCCAAACCTGTCATGGAACTTCTCGAAAACATCATTTACTATTGCCTTCTTGTCCTCCATTGAGAACATCCAGATACAGAAGTCTTTTGTCTTGTACTTTTCACGGAACTCCTCACAGGGAAGTCCGAGCAAAGAAAGTGCAATCTCATCTCCATATTCCTCATGGTCATGCTTTGCAATTTCCACCGCCTCATCATTAAACAATGAAGCGTAGGTCATCTGAATTGTCACTTTTAGACCATTTTCATGTGCCAGTCTCTGCTGTGTCTTAAAGATATCAAGCGACTCTGTCAAAAGTGCCTTGTCCCCGATATCCTCCTCCTTTCCCTGTCCCGTAACCGTTGCAGAATACTCCGGAACCATCTCTGGTCGATGGATAATGTTTACTACAAATTTATCCACTTTTCTCTCCTCCTTTTTGCTTTTTTATATCCCTTTAAAATCAAAAGATAATACTAATTTTTGGGTGGTATCCAACAAGTACTCCTCGTGTGTCCTTGCACCCCAACTATCATCACCCGCAACACCCATTTGTTTTAGGGCAATGCGCGCCACTGTGTAATAAACAGGCGGCAGTTCATAGACATGTACGGCATTTTCCAGCTCATGCGGTGTATATGGCAGTACATTCACACTCAAATCTTTTCCCGTGAAACAAATACCGCGTCCCTTATTGTCTGTGATACGCACACTGCGCACTCCCGTGTGATTACCACACTCTTGCGGAACAAGATATTCCGCCAAATTTTCTGCTACTTTTTTGTGATACGTACCAAGTTTTCCACCTTTCTCGCGGTCGCAGTAAGTATCCGCTGGACCAAGACCATACCATGTCAGGTTTTCCAAATCTGCATCAAATTTAAATAACATACCAAACTCAGGCATATCTGTGATATTTTTTGGTGCCTCATATTCCAATGTAGTGTTGATTGTTCCATCTCCTGTTACTTTATAAGTCACAAAACATTCAGATTCAGGGATTGTGGGCAACACATAACAATAACGAATTATGACACTTGTGTCATTTTTTGTAATCACTGTCTCTTTGGGCTGCTGATACAAACTTGCTGTCTTCCACTGCGCATAGCGATATGGCATTTGATTGCCGCAGTCATTATCTGTCGGTGCACGCCAGAAGTTCGGTTTTGGAATTGCTTTTATCATTTCCTTTCCTGCATACACATAAGAAACCAAACCTTTTCCACCTTTATCAAACAAAGCTTCAAAATGCATTCCACGCACGCCAATATTATAAGTGCCCTCCGCAATTTCAAACACAGTTGCATCTGTCATGTCAGACAAGTCCCCTGTTCTCTCTACTGGATACACACCCTGTCCAAAAGCAACCTCATGACCGCGTTTTGCCCAGAGCGTGTCATACAGTAAAACAAAGCTCACGGTCACAACATACTCCCCACCCTGGACTGCTTTCCAAGGCGCCTCATTGCTCCACGGGGTCATATATCCAAACACAGGCAGTTTATAAACCTTTGCAGAAAGCGGCTCCACTTCTGTGACAACCGTTGCTTTTGCAAGCTTTTCCCCATCTAGTGCTAACGTGACAATGCATTGATATTTTGACGTGTTGGTAAATAAATTTTTGTTGATGACTTCAAAACTGTCACCATCCACTCGAATCTGTATATTTTGATAATTGAATTTCACTTCTTGCATTTTAGGCGATGGCTTTCTGTTTCCACCATAGACAATACCATTTCCACTAAAATTATAGTCACAAGGTCTGTCGTCAAAATCCCCGCCATAGCCAAGTACTTCATTTCCATATCTGTCTTTATGGTAAATTGACTGATCCACATAATCCCAGATAAATCCTCCCTGGAAAAGTGGTTCCTCATCTGTCAAATCTGTATATTTATGCATAGCGCCGCACGAGTTCCCCATTGCATGGGTATACTCACAGAGCAGTATTGGCTTTGTTCTGTTCTCTGCCAAAAAATTCTTAATAGAAGCAACACTTGGATACATTTGACTCTCCATGTCCGAAGTGTCATTGTAACGTCTGTCATGAAAAATGCCTTCATAGTGAACGAGTCTTGTATCATCCAGTTCGCGGAATTTTTCTGACATTGCATGAATGACAGAACCGCCAAATGATTCATTTCCACAGGACCAAATTAAGATAGAGGGGTGATTCTTGTCCCGCTGATACATAGATTGAACCCTATCCAGCAAAAGTGGTTCCCAATCCTTCCTATCACCTGGAAGTGCCTGCTCTATCGGCCATTCCCCCCGAATAACCATATCCCAAGCTCCATGAGATTCCATATTGCACTCGTCAATAAGATACAGCCCATATATATCACAAAGTTCATACAGTTTGGAATCATTTGGATAATGGCTGGTGCGGATTGCATTGATATTGTGCTGTTTCATTGTGATAATGTCCTGCAGCATTTCATCATAATCTGGCACTCTGCCAAAGCGCCCGCTAAATTCGTGTCTGTCAACCCCCTTAAACACAATACGCTTTCCATTTATAGTCATAATGCCATTATCAATTGCAAAACGCCGAAATCCGACTTTTTGCGGTATGATTTCCACTATATTTCCGTCCACATCATACACTGTAATCAGCAATTCATACAGATTTGGCTCCTCTGCACTCCAGAGCATTGGCGCATTTACTGGCATATGAACCGCCGGATTTTCACCATCTGCAAGCGCAGTCTCTGTCACAGCAACTTCTGAGATATCTGAGAGCACCAGCTTTGCCTTTGCAGGTTTCGCTGTTTGTTTGGTCGTCACTGTCAGAAAAACCACCAAATCTGCTTTGATGAAATCCGCATTTAAATCTGTCCGAATCTTTATATCACTGACATGAGTATCGGGTATTGCATACAGATAAACACTCCGAAAAATTCCTGAAAACCGGAAAAAATCTTGATCCTCGCACCAACTTCCGCTCGTCCATTTGTACACTTGAACTGCCAGTTTATTCTCGCCTTCTTGCAATGCATCTGTCAATTCAAACTCCGACGGCGTAAAACTGTCCTCACTGTATCCAATATAACTGCCATTGCACCACAGTGCAAATCCACTCTCAACCCCCTGAAAAGAAATAAAGATTCGCTTTCCCACAAACTGCACTGGCACTGTAAAATATTTGACATAGCTTGCTGTGGGATTAAACCGTGTTGGAATCTCACCAGGAACAATGACCTCATGTCCGTCCCACGGGTATTGTACATTTACATACTGCGGCCTATCATAACCCTCAAGTTGTATGTGCGCTGGAACACGGATATCCTCCCAATCCCGACAGTCTATCTCTAATTGATAGAAGTCTTTGTAAGAATCCTCCATATTTTTTGCATATCGAAACTTCCAAACACCATCCAAAGACCTTTTTAAACTTTGCATCTTTTGTGCACATTCGGCTTCATTCACATAGTATTTGTGATCCGAATGTGCTGCTATCCTGTTTTCCTCATAAAATAGAGGATCTTTTATTTTCTCTTGCATATTTTATCTCCCTGGCGGATTCCAATAATCTGTATGCATCTACTATAACATCCGTCTTTTCTTTTATGTTTTTATAATCACCTTTATTTCGCGCAAATTTATTGCAAAACTTCATGTTTACCACCCTTTTAAGGCAGATATTTTATATTCTAAAAGTTTCCCTTCGTGATTGTCTGGGCGTTTTTTCCACTGATAGGGAGACGTTCCTATAATGCGCCTAAAATTCCGGTTAAACGTTGAAGGCGTGATAAATCCCACTTTTTCCGCCACATCTTCCATGCTAATATCCGTCTTATCAATCAAATCACACGCTTTGCGAATCCGCACAAAGTTTACATACTCAACAGGTGTCATATTCATTTTTTCCTGAAAAACACGACGAAAATGTGTCTCGCTCATATGACACTCATTTGCCAAGTCCGCAATTTTAAAATTATTTGCATAATTTTTATCCACATATTCAATTGCATTTTCTAGTTGCAAACTGTTGTTCTTCTCACAAGACTGCACAATATCTTTTCCATTAAACCGTGCAATTTCAAACAGCAACGAATACACAAGACCGCCAACGCACTCGCGATAATAGGTGTTTTTATCCTGCATTTCCTCAAAGATAGCGCGAATCAATGTCACAATCATTGGGTTCTCCTCAACCTTTATAAAAAATGCTCTGCCGTTGATGGCATCAATAATCGCTTTGATTTCCTGTGTAGATTTGCCCTGCTGCCTTAGTATGTCCGCCGGATTGAGATATATGTACTCCCAGAATGCCATAACATCTGTGTCACTTCTCGTTACATGCAGGAAATTTGCTGGAATACAGGAAACCATACCCGCTCCAAAACGGTACTGACCGTCCTCAATAATTAAGTCCCCGTCCCCATAATGACAGTATCCAATCTCAATCAGATTGTGAAAATGCATCTTGTCAATATTTTCGCCGTAAACCTGTATCCACTTTTTTCCCATCAATGCCAGAACAATTTCTCCCTGTGGCACCTCATAAAACCGAAACTCCACAGACCCCTTTTTCTTCTTCGCCATCTTATTGCCTCCAGAAATATTTCTCAAAAAAGTGTGGATTCTCGAATAACCAATTCATAACCCAACAACGTTTTTGACTCCGCCTTTATCCCCTGAATGTACTGCAACAATACTTTGCATGTAAGTGCGCCAAGCGCTCTGTCATCAAACCAAAGTGAAGTAATTGCCGGCTTTGCATATTTTAACAACGTACTATCATAGAACGATGCAATCTGAATCTGCTGCGGTACCTGAATTTTTTTCCCCGCCAAAACTTGCAATGCCACGGAACAGACAAAATCATCCATGCAGACAATCGCCCCAACACCTAACTGAACCAATTTTTCTGTCGCAGACGCAACTTTTTCCACGCTGTCACAATCCTCTATACACAATGCCGCGTCCGGCTCTATGCCCACCGCCTGAAATGCATCTTCGTATCCTTGTTTTCTGGTCCGGTTGACAACATAGTTTTTACTGCCGCCAATCAGTCCAATTCTTACAGTTCCACTATTTAACATACGGCTTACCAGCGCACAGCATCCCGCTTGATGATTATTGTCTACCTGCAAAATCTTTGCATCCCGCGAAGTTCCCATCATCACAAATGGAATCTTTTCTTCCTTCAATAAAGCAGCATTTGTGTCTCTCACTAGAGAACGGCTAAGTATTACACCATCAACCTTTTTGTTTGCTATCATGCGCTCAAGATTTCCCGAATGACGACCGGTTACTGGCACAAGCATAACATCATAATCATTTGCAGATGCCTCTTCACAGATGCCTTGCATACTGTTCTGAAAAAAGGGCATATCCACAAGGTTACAGTCTCCAGGAATCACAAATGCAATATTGTATGTTTTTTTCTGCGCAAGTCCTTTTGCAATCACATTCGGCTTAAAATCTTTCGCTTCGATGTAGGAAAGAACGCGCTGCCTCGTCTCATCACTGATGCGCCCTTTCCCAGATATCGCGCGCGATACAGTGGTCTTGGATACATGGAGCGCCTCCGCCACATCCGCAATTGTAATCTTGGAATCCCTCATTTTACAAACCGTCTATGAATCGCTGGAATGCCGCTCTGCCAGCCTCATCTCTCTTGTAGACGCCCGCGTGCTCAAGCACCTTTCCAAACACGATTCCTACTTCTTTTTGAATCATATCCATCACATTCTCTTTTGTGATTCCATTGTACTTTGGCAAGAACGCCTCCACCCAATCTGCATGTTTCTCCAACACTTCATTTTTGCGCAGGTCTTCTTTTGTAAGAATGGCATCTGCAAGCAGCTCCAACTCCGATTTTAATCTTGACGGCAGCACTGCCAACCCCATCACTTCAATTAAACCTATATTTTCTTTCTTTATATGATGTAACTCCGCATGTGGATGATATACGCCAAGCGGATGCTCCTCTGTTGTAATATTGTTTCTAAGCACCAAATCCAGCTCATAGTTCTCTCCGCGTTTTCTGGCAATCGGCGTGATTGTATTGTGTGGTTCTCCATCCGTCTCAGCAAAAATAAATGCGGACTCATCTGTATAGCCGCGCCACTTTGCAAGAATCACGTCCGCAAGCTCTATAATCCGATTGTAATCCTTATGGGAAAGTCTGATGACAGACATAGGCCACTTGACAATGCCTGCCGCAATATCCTCAAAACCTTTCACGGTAAATTCCTTTTCAATCGGCGCCTTTGCCATTGCAAATTCATAGTTGCCGCCCTGGAAATGATCATGACTCAATATGGAACCACCCACAATTGGAAGATCCGCATTGGACCCTACAAAATAGTGCGGGAACTGCTCTACAAAGTGAAAGAGCTTCACAAAGGTGTCATGTTCAATCTTCATAGGAATATGTTTACTGTTAAACACAATACAGTGTTCATTATAGTACACATATGGCGAATACTGAAATCCCCATTGATTCCCTTGAATCGTAACAGGAATAATCCGGTGATTCTGCCGTGCAGGGTGATTTACGCGCCCAGCATACCCCTCATTTTCCATACAGAGCTGACATTTTGGATAACCACTCTGTTTTGCATTTTTCGCCGCCGCAATCGCTTTTGGATCTTTCTCTGGTTTGGACAAATTAATAGTAATATCCATCTCTCCATACTCTGTATCTGCCTTCCATTTTCTGTCCCGTGCAATGCGATATCGCCGGATATAATCTGTATTCTGACTAAATGTATAATACCAATCGGTCGCCGCCTTGGCACCCTTTTCATCATAAAGCTTCTGAAATTGACAAATTACCTCTGATGGACGCGGAACTAGCATTCCCATAATCTTTGTGTCAAACAAATCCCGATACACAATGCTGTCATCAGAAAGAATTCCCTTCTCCACCGCATAGTCGAGCATTTGTTTCAGAAGTCCCTCCAAATCAAATTCTGCTGGATTGACGATTATCGTTGCACTTTCTGACGCGTCATAGTCATCCACCCCAAACAATTCTAAGAGCTTATTGATGGTATAAATCCTGTCATTTTCTGCAAGAAGCCCTGCTGCAATGCCATAGTTCACAAGAGTATTAATGTTTTCTGTAATCATAAAAATCCCTCCTTTTTTATAATTTATATTTTGTATACTCACGGTCAATGAAATTTGCCGTAAGTATCGCGCCAGCCGCAGCCGCAAAGCGGCAAATTTCCTTATGCGGCTGTGCGCATCTTGTTATACTGGCGGTCAGCCTTTTTGACCGCCAGTATAATCTCTAATAACTTCCAATGCAGGAAGTGCATTTCCGTCATAGTCAAACAATGCCTGATTCGCCCACTCATTTCCGCCCGGTCCTGCCTCCTTAATATAGGCGAGTGCCTGCTCTGTCGCCCAGCCGCTTCCCGCCACTGGAAGCCAACCTGCCTCCCAGTAAAAAAAACCTCTGCACTTCTGTTCTGACACTTTCTCAAGCACTTCAAAAAATGCTCTCATAAATGCACACTGTCCTTCTTTTGTCATTGAAAATGGCACTTTCTCACAGAGCGCAGGTTTTGTTGCCATGCCTTTTCTATTTTCTGGATCGAGTTTCTCATAGTCAGCATAATCCTCAAGCGTATGTCCCATTGAGACCTCCGCGATAACAAGTTCCTTTCCATAACGAACCGCAATATCATTCATATTATTTGACAAATCATCAAGTGTGCCATGCCAGAATGGATAGTAAGACAATCCAATCACATCGAAATCTGCCCCTTTGTTGACATTGATATATTGGTCAAACCATGCGCGATACAACGCATTGTTCCCGCCATTATCCAAATGAATCATTATCTTTGCTGTAGGGCAAATCTCTTTCACTGCCTTGATACCTGCGCTGACAAACCGCGCAATATTTGCATAGTTTGGCGTCTGACCCTCTGGCCAGAGCAATCCATTAGACAATTCGTTTCCAACCTGTACCATATCTGGCACGATATCCTCTTTCTGCAAACGATTCATTATTTCTTTGGTAAAATCATATACTGCCTGCTCAAGCTGGTCTGCATTAAAGTCCGCCCATGCTTTTGGCTTGCGCTGTTTGCCAGGGTCTGCCCAGAAATCGCTATAGTGGAAATCCAAAAGAAAGCCAAGCCCTGCCGCCTTTACACGTTTTGCCATGCGAAGCATTGTCTCATAGTCTGTATTTCCAGCACCATATGGCTTTCCATCAGGAGATTGCGGATCATTCCAAAGCCGTAATCGAATATAATTTATGCCGTAATCCTTTAGAATTTGAATCAAATCTCTCTCTTTGCCATGATCATAAAATTTCGCGCCAAGCCTTTCAATCTCATCTAATGATGAGATATCCATTCCTTTAATATAATCCAACATAATTTTCTCCAATCTTATTATTTTAGAAATTGTAATAATCTGTCTTAGGAGCTGTATCACTTATTTTTCTACAGATCCTTATTGTCAAATAATCGTAAATAGATTGTTTTGCGCAACCGCTTGCGCATGTATGTTTATCATAGCATCACGCCAAAAGAAAGTCAATACATCCACCCTAAACTTCTATGTGAGAAAATACGCACTCCTTTTTAGTACTTTTGTACAATATTCATCTCCTATATTCAAATACGCAAACGGAAAAAGAAAAGAAAATACAAAAATCAAAAAGGAAGAAAACCTTCACCTTTTCATTAAAATATGCTATGATTCATCTATCTAGGCACGACTGTCATAACATACAAAACGAAAATTATTCATTTTATCTGCAAACCGTTTCATACCAAGAAATAGGAGTACACAAAAATGGAAAAAGAAAACGAAACACAAAAATCCAAAAAGAAAAAAGCCTTCACCTTTCTGCGTAGTCTGAAAAACTGGCTTTGCAAACTCTACCATGAATCCCCCCTCTTTGTCCTGCTACTTCTGGTGCAGGTGCCACTAGAAATTGGACTTTCGCTGCTGGGAACATATTTTCCCTCCGCGCTAGTAGCAGACATCACAGAACACAAAACGCTCGGTCTAGTACTTGTCGATTTAGTACTGTTAGGCGGTGGACTCAACCTGATGCATCTCACCCAAAAATGGGCGGAACAGACGCAGATGGTTGCCGGAGAAAAAATACGCTATCTGCATTCTATGGAACTCACAGAGGCGGTCATTGGTACGGAGTACGCCAAGACAGAAAAACCAAAGCGGCAGCATGTGTTCGAGAAATTGCAGGAAATGCATCTATGGTCCGACACCTTCACAAAGAAGCTCATGGATTCCCTGAGGTTCGCGCTAACCGGCGTCGGTGGCATGATACTCTATATTGGTATTCTGACCCAAATTTCTCTATGGATTCCTTTTCTGTGTATTGGCGGAACATTACTCAACTTCTATGTAAGCATGTGGTGCAACCGCTGGGAGGTCAACAACCGACACAGATGGTGGGCATTGGACAACAAAATGCAATACCTAAGCTTAACACTCTCGTCCTATGAGTCGGCAAAAGATATACATTTGTACCATATGCCGTCATGGCTCGGAAAACTATATCACGGAGTACTCGCAGCACGACTGCGCTGTACAGTGCGCCAACAGGCAAACTATTTTATGATGACACTCTCCTGGCGGCTTATTTGGCTTGTGACCGAGATAACCGCTTCTCTGTATCTGATTTACTGTGCAGGCCAAGGAAATCTGACTGCTGCGCAATGTGTCTTTTACTTTGGAGCCATTAATAATTTTTCCATGTGTTGCAATCTAGTTGTGTGGCAGTTCAAAAATCTGCACGAGACAGCACTGAATATCGAAGAGAATGAACAGTATATCACTGACCTTCAATCCAACGAAGACAATGACAAAAGCACTGATAAAAGCAGCAGTTACTACTCTGACAGAAATGCCAGCCAACATTCTAAAATAGAAGAACTACAACTTCCAGAAAACTACGTTCCTGAAATCTGCTTTGAGGATGTCACTTTTCAATATGAAGGTTCTGACGAACCTGTCATTCGCAATATGAATCTCACTATTAAACCGGGCGAAAATCTTGCCATAGTGGGACTCAATGGCGCAGGCAAAACAACGTTTATCAAACTTTTGTGCGGCTTTTACCATCCCACATCAGGTCGGATACTAATTGACGGAACAGATCGCCGCAGATACACCAGTTCCTCTTGGCTCCATTACTTCACTGGCGTTTTCCAGGATACAGGATTTTTCTCGTTTACTCTCCGTGAAAATCTAGTGCCCGAAGGCGATGTGGACGAGGAGCGTTTATGGGAATGTTTGAGGCTAGCTGATTTGGATGAAAAAATTAATAAACTGCCTGACGGGCTAGACACAGTGTTTGGCATGGGAATCATTGACGGTGCAGTCGAGTTTTCTGGCGGTGAATTCCAGAAACTGATGCTCGCCCGCGCGTTGTATAAGCAGGCGCCGCTAATGATTCTGGATGAACCCACGGCTGCGCTTGACCCGCTAATGGAAAATGAACTGTATGAACGCTACCGCGATTTTTCAGTAGGTAAAACCACCGTTTTCATCTCCCACAGACTTGCCAGCACACACTTCTGTGATCGAATTCTTCTAATGGAGAACGGTGTGATTGCAGAGATGGGAACCCATAAGGAACTTATTGAGAAAGGTGGAAAATACACCGAGATGTACCAGTTGCAGAGCAAGTATTACCAACTGGCAGAAGCGGGATTGGAAGGAGAGATGGTTATCTGATGAAAATCAAAAAAGGAAGTGCGTGGACCAGTTTAATACGAGCGTTGAAAATGCTAATGAAAGACTCCCCGTTACTGATCCCCTGCACATTTGTCATGGCGGCGTTTGAGGCAGTCTCCCCCTATATCAGCATTCTGCTCTCAGCAGAAATTGTCACAGAACTCACCTTGCCGAACCGGGATATAAAGCATCTGTTTTTTCTTGCCATTGTGATGGCAGTAACAAACTGTGTAGTTAGACTTCTACTAGCATTTTTATATCAGTTTCAGGATGTGCTCAAGTATCGACAAATGAAGATTATCGACGGAAAAGTCGCGGAAAAATCGTGGCAGATGGACTATGAAACTGTCTGTGACCCTAAAGTACATGAGAAGGCAAATATTATTCCCCACTGGGGTTATGACCATGGGGTACTCGCCCTCGTCAAACAAATGAGTGAACTCCTAAGTGCCTTGTTTACAATCGCTATTTCAACGGTGTTGGTCATTGAATTTTTCTCGCTCAAAACCACAGGAGACAGCACACTTTCACAGGCACTAAACCACTGGCTGTCGCTAGTGATCTTCCTAGCACTGTTCGGGCTATCGGCGTACCACAATATCTGGGCGGCTGCCAAGACACAGAAGGTGCGCTACCAGACAGACAACGATATTGAACAACCCTTTAATCAGGTCACTGGCATTTTTGAATCATGTTGCACGGAATACCAGCGCGGAAAGGATTTGCGTATGTTTTGTGCGCAAGGAATGGTGCGCTGTCACCTTCTAGCGCTGTTTGATAAACTTGCAGCACTCCAGACAAACGCGAAAAAATACGCCAAAAAAATGACACTTGTGTCATTAATCTCGGCGCGCGCTTTTAATCTATTCACATATATTTTTGTAGGATTAAAAGCATTATATGGGGCATTCGGCGCAGGAAGCCTATTAAAATACACGGGAATGGTAGAACAGATGAGCGGCGGTATAGAACGCATGTGCAATGCTATTCGAGATGTCTGGCAGAACATCCATTACATTGATGACTATTTTGCATACCAGGATTTGCAAAACCGCACGTCTACAGGCACCAAGCCGGTCACTGAAGATATTTTAAACGACTATGTATTTGAGTTTCGCAATGTGACTTTCACGTATCCTGGCGCAGAAACGCCAAGTCTAACGAACATCAACTGTGTACTGAGAAAAGAGGAAAAGGTCGCTATTGTCGGGCGAAATGGTTCTGGAAAGACGACGTTTATTAAACTACTTTGCCGCCTTTATGACCCGCAGGAAGGCGCAATCCTGCTGAACGGAACAGACATTCGCGAATACCGTTATGAGGACTATCTAAAATTTTTCTCCACTGTGTTCCAAGACTTCTGCATCTTTGCACTACAACTAGGCGAAAATGTAGCATCAGAGAGTGTCTTTGACGCGAAAGACGTGATGCGCGCCCTTGAGAATGCCGGATTTAAAGAGCGGATGAAAACGCTACAGAACGGATTACATACGCAACTCTACAAATATTTCTATGATGATGGTGTTGAACTCTCCGGCGGTGAAAAACAGAAAGTCGCTATCGCAAGGTGCCTATACAAGGACGCACCATACGCGATTCTGGACGAGCCAACAGCGGCACTTGACCCAGTGGCTGAAGCTGACATCTACCAGCGAATGAACCAGTTTATCGAGACAAAGGGAGCTATCTACATCTCCCATCGCCTGTCTAGCTGTCACTTCTGCCATCGTATTATGGTGTTTGAGGGCGGACAACTTGTCGAGACAGGCACACACGAGGAGTTACTTGCCACCACTGGTCTGTATCACAGACTATGGCACGCGCAGGCGAAATATTACCAATCTTAAAACAATTGAAGAGGACGCATAAACGCCCTCTTCAATTATTTTCAAATATTCTCAACTGCTTCTCAATCTTTTTTAATTGGTTTATTTTACTTAATAGTTCCTTACCTATAAAAGCACATATTACTTTATCTGTACCACATCTGTTCTGCTCCGCAAATAGTCTGCATACCAGAATACAATCTCTGCAATGTGATGTAGATCGCCCTCTTTGCTAATTGCACGCCACTGTTGCTTGTACGCCATAAACCAGCGCTCCATCTTGGATGCCAGCCCATACGCCTGCACCTCATCCCAGTTTTCTCCGCGCTCCTTTACCGCAAGCATAGTTCCGACCATGTTCCAGATGCGTATTGCTTCTACTGCAAGATCGACTTCCGCCACAATCGATCTGATCTGCGAGTCCATGCTAGTAGCGGTTTGTTTCATCTGCCGCATAATGTCACGTAACTTTCGGTCAGCCTGCGCCACGGTGTCCTCCTGCTGCACTGTATCTGGGAGCAGCTTGTCATTCTCCGGCTCATGACCCAACACATATTTCTCGTAAAACACATTTGCCGCCCACCAGTCAAACTTACTATAATTCGAGATTTGTGCCATCAATCCCACAAGCGCACCAGAGCGGTCACGGTATTCCAGACGTGAAATCTGCTCGTTAATTTCCTCAAAACCAATCTCTAACGGATTCCATGAGAAACATGCACCATAAATCATGCCCGGCACGGAAAATGCGGGATAATTGACATGACCGCAGTCACCCCAGTCCGTGTTCAATACGCCCTCCGCATGATATTTGCGAGCGTACCCGCACATTCTAGTAATGTTTTTGTACGAATTCTCTATCAGATTCATCCACTGATTCCAGCCACAAACACCCGGGCAAACATATTGTCTGGCGCCCGCTTCTGCCATGAGACGGCATTCCTCCTCGCGCTGTTCGGGCGCATAACCCCATGTCAGGCACAGTGTGTCCTCAGGAAGCCTGCTAATATAATCTGGGTTCTTACAGATAATATCGCCAAAAAACTGTGGCTGCTTGCCCTGCGCTGTCAGGAAGGTACACAGCTCGTTCACAAATCGGATATACATCTCATGAACGCCGTCGCGTTCCGCTGTCTCCTTCGACTTCTCCTTACCTAGGTCAAAGGTCTCGTCGGCACAGATGTTAAATTTGTTTGAAGTGAACAGTGCGCTGTACTCAGCAAGCATACTCTTTACTAATGCCAACGCTCTATCGTCTGTAGCATTCAGCGTGTGATGGCGCATTCTGTCCCAGAAGGAGAATGGTTCTTTCCATGAATTTTCACGCTCGCACAAATCACCATAACTCTTTGTCGACAACAGCATATACAGATGACCAAAACTTGCCAGTGCCGGAACTAGCTCGACATGGCGCTCCCTACAGTAGCGGTCCAGTTCCAGAATATCCTCCGCCGTTAACGGCGTCTCGTCACGCCACATCTCTGTCAAATCACGAAATAAGTATGTGTGTTCCACATAAAGCTGAAACTGATTCATTTTATAACGGCTGATGCGATCAACCATATCCTTTAACCCGTCAAGCGTTAGTATGCGTCCCCTTGTCTCATCGAAGAAATATCCACGGTTCTTAATGTCTGGCGCATCTGTGATTTCTACACATGGTATCATGCCGCCGCTCTGTACCACAATTTGACTCAGTGTTTGCACCCCGTAGAGTACTGCTGCACCATCACCACCCGCAATCACAATTCCATTCTCTGTCACCGACAGATGATATTCCTGTGCTTTGAGCGCGGCATCCTTCATCAGTACAATATCTCCTCCGCGACCCGCTCCCTTTGTGACTGCACAGGTAATCCCCGTTCCCTGCTGCAGGTTGTCCCGCAGAATCGCGGCGTAAACCGTCCCGTGCTCCTCCGCCATGTCGCCAATCACGCTATCGACCACAATAACACTGTTCCATCCCAGCTCATAAAATCCCTCTTTTTCTTCCACCTGTCTTGGTTTTGGCAGCAAATCCATAATGCTTCCTCCTATTATTATCCAAAAATTTCTATAACAAAAATCTCGCAAAGAAAGCCGCCGCAAAACAAATCAAAGCCTTCATTTTTTCTACGGCGACCTTCCTCTCGCTACTCCATACTTGCCATCAGACGGTCGACAGTGGTGAATGCCAGACCGGTAACGGTGTCCGCGCACCCATAATAAATGGCAATCCTGCCTGTAGCAGCATCTGTCAAGGCAGCACACGGAAATACCACATTGGGTACATCTCCCATGCACTCATAGAGTTCATGCGGTGCTAAAATATAATTTCTCGTTCTCTTTAATACTTTCCATGGTTCTCCCAAATCCAACAGTGCACATCCCATGCGGTACACATACCCGTTGCAAGTGGTGATAACGCCATGGTAAATTAACAGCCACCCCTCATCCGTCTCGATTGGGACGCTGCCCGCACCAATTTTGGTACACTGCCATGCAGAATAATCCCCTTTAATTGCACCCATCACATAACGATGACATCCCCAGTACTTCAAATCAGGACTTTCGCTCAAGAAGATATCACCAAATGGTGTGTGCCCATTGTCACTTGGACGGCTCAACATATAGTAATTGCCACCAATTTTCCGCGGAAACAGAACACCATTGCGATTAAATGGCAAAAATGCATTCTCCATCTGGTAAAATGTTTGAAAATCAAAAGTATAACCTACCCCGATTGTAGGGTACTCATGATATCCGTTACACCATGTAATATAGTATCTATCCTCCAGAAAACAAACTCTTGGGTCATACCGGAAATCGCGCTTTGCCACCTCAGGATGCGCACCCTGGAAAGTAATTGGCTCGTCCGATATATCCCAGTGGAGACCATCTTTGCTGAATCCTACAAAAATGTCCATGCTGATGGATTTGCTGTCACAGCGGAACACCCCTGCATATCCATCTTGAAACGGAACCACTGCGCTGTTGAAGATACTGTTGGAATTCTTTGTCGCAAAACGGTCTATAATCGGATTCTTGTCATATCGCCACACCGTCAGCTTACTGTTCGCTGACGGTTCCTGCCAAGGCATGTTGGGCAGGCCTTTTCCTATTATTTTTGCCATTTTCATTTCCCTCCATTCTCATTCACTTCATCATTTTCTTCTTTTACTTTTTAAGCATTGATTTAGGCATCAATTTCCAGTTTATCAACAGTATGCCCTGTAAGTTGCGCACTTCTTTTATCTGGTTGCTGACCACCCACATATACAGTGTAGCGACCACTGCACAACTCCTTTTTCCCGTTTTCGTTATACAACATAAATGCGTCGATCTGCAGATGGATTGCAATTGTCTGTTCTTCCCCCGCCTTCAGTGGCAGCTTCACAATATGCTTGAGCTGTCCATGTGGCATCTTGGAATGCTCTGCACGCACATACACCTGAACAGTTTCCACCGCGTCCATCGTTCCCACATTTTTCACAGTGGTTTGAATCTCCACCCCATTCTCCGTCAGCGTACTTCCTGTCAGAAGCTGTGTGTTGCTGTATACAAACGTGGTGTAAGTCAGACCATAGCCAAACGGATACAACGCTTCTTGCTCCATATAACGGTATGTTCTACCCACCATTGTGTAGTCTTCAAAGGGTGGAAGCTCCTCTGTTGTCCGATAAAATGTAACCGGAAGTTTCCCCTCTGGCGACGCGTCCCCGAACAATATCTGTGCAATCGCCCTGCCTCCTCTCGCGCCCGGATACCATCCTTGCAGAATCGCATCCAGATGTTCGTCCGCCCACGTAATTGCGTGCGCGCCACCCGACAGTATAATCAATATCACCGGTTTCCCACTCTGCTTTGCAATTTCTAGTAGTTCCTGCTGCACACCGGGCAGATTCAGATTCGGCTTGTCACCACTTCCATACTCATTACCAGCATCCCCCTGTTCGCCCTCAACACCGGCGTCAAGACCCATCACGGCAATGACAATGTCACTGTCCGCGCACACCTGGCGCACCTCCGCCCCGCGGTCATTGGCCTGTGCAAGCCTGGTGGTGCGGTCTTTATAGAGATGACCTCCCTCAGAATAAAGTACACGCACACCCTCCCCCACATAATCCTGAATGCCCTCAAGAACTGTGATATAACGGGATGCAGTACCCTCATAATTACCGACAAGGGCACGTCGGTTATTCGCATTTGGTCCAATAACGCCAATTGTCTTTATCTTTGACAAATCTAGCGGTAGCGTGTGATTGTCGTTTTTAAGCAGCACAATAGAGCGTCTTGCTGCCTCCTCGTTCAGCTCCTCCATCTCTTTGGAATCCACCACGCTAAAAGGAATCGCGTCAAACGGATTGTCCCCCTTGTGGTCAAATACCCCAAGCTTCATCCGCGCTGTGAAAAGATTAATGACTGCTTCATCAATACGCGCCTCGTCCACCAGTCCTTCCCTCGCAGCCTGCACCAGAAATCCAAAAGTCTTGCCACAGTTTAGATCACATCCATTGTTCATTGCCATAGCCGCAGTGTCAGTCGGCGTCACAGTCACATGATGTCTCAGGTGAAAGTCCTCCAGCGCCCCACAGTCAGATACCACATGGCCCTCAAAGCCCCATTCCTCCCGTAAAATGTCTATCAACAGCCGACGGTTTCCGCAGCACGGAACACCGTCCAGACGATTGTACGCCCCCATCACTGCCTCCACTTTTGCCTCCTTCACACAGGCTTCAAATGCAGGCAGATATGTCTCGCGCAAATCCTGCTCACTGACATGCACATCAAACTCATGACGTACCTCCTCAGGACCACTGTGCACTGCTATGTGCTTTGCACATGCGGCTGTCTTGAGATAGTTCTCATCATGTCCCTGCAGACCTTCCACGTAGCGCAATCCCATACGGCCGGACAGATAAGGGTCCTCCCCCAATGTCTCTTGTCCGCGCCCCCAGCGTGGGTCCCTGAATATATTAACATTGGGTGCCCAGAAGGTCAGTCCCTTGTAGATGTCTGTGTCGTCCCCCACCTGCTGCATGTTGAACTTCGCGCGCGCCTCTGTGGAGACAGCATCCCCCACTTTTTCCATCAAATCCTCGTCAAATGTCGCCGCCATGCCGATTGCCTGTGGAAACACGGTTGCTGTACCTGCCCTGGCAACACCATGCAATGCCTCGTTCCACCAATTGTACGCCTTAATTCCTAACCGCTCTATCGCTGGAGACTGGTTCTGCGTCTGTGCTACTTTCTCCTCCAACGTCATCTGTTTTACAAGCTCCCTCGCACGTTCCCGATAGGCAGCAAGTTTCTTTTCATTTTGATTTAGTTCCATATCCCATATCCTCCGCGCTGTCATGCTTCCGACATCATCCATCCTTCTCCATGACCTAAATTATACGTAATTTCTCCTTCCAATTCAACCTTCAATACAGTCGCATAAGGATGAAGTTTCATGTTTTTTGCCCAGATCCATGCAGTTCCAGGGATACCGCTCCACGGCAGAGATCCTGTGTAGGTGACTTTGAGCTCCTCCCCTGTATGTAGTACGCTGACACGCCGAATCGGCGTCTTAATTCCCTTAAGACACAGCGTTTCCTGCGGTTTATCATAGACAAAAAGATACAATGTCTGCTTGTCTGCCGAGATGGTGCTTCCGCCCAGAAACTGATGATAGCTCAGCCCTTTTGTTGTGCCGTACACCGCCTCTCTATTATCATCAATCCAACTACCAAGCTCCGTGAGTACATGCTCCTGGCGCTCATCGATTGTGCCGTCCTCGCGCGGTCCAATATCCAACAGCATCCTTCCCCCTAATGTAATGCAATCGCAGAACATACGCACAATCTGTCCTGGCGTCTTGTAGGCGTTGTCAGAGGGTCTATAGCCCCAAGAGTCATTGACAGTTGTACAGAACTCCCACTCACCATCCAACCCGTAAATAGGAATACCCTGCTCTGGTGTCTGGTAGTCCCCATAACCCTGCATTCTCGAATTAAGCACTACATTGGGATTTAGTGTGTGCAGATACTCTCGAAATTCCGGCATTTTCCACTGTTCTGGACTTCTTTCCCAGTCGCCGTCAAACCACAACAAATCAATTGTGCCATATTGTGTCATTAACTCTTTTAACTGATTGTTATTAAATTCAAGAAAGCGCTCCCACTGTTCTGGCTCCTCATCCTTTCCTGCAGGCGATCCGTAGATATCATCCAGACTTTCTTCTTTCGTCCTTCCATCTGGATAAACACTGCGATAGCGCGCATCCGACCAGTCAATTAGAGAATAATACAAACCAACTTTAAGTCCTTCTTCTTGCAGTGCCTGTGTGTACTCCCGCACCAGATCCCGTGCCGCCGGTGTCTTTTTCACGACACTCAGATCACTGTACTTCGTGTCAAACAGCGCCACACCATCATGATGTTTTGTTGTCATGACCGCATACTGCGCACCTGCTTTCTTAAACAATTTTGCCCAACTGCGCATATCCAACTTAGACGCGGTGAAACCCTCGCACTGCTTCATATAATCTTCATAGGAAATCGCACCGTTGTGAAAAGACCACGACTCAGAAACATCCCCTACTGCATAAATTCCATAGTGAATAAAAATTCCCAATTTTGCATCTCGAAACCACTGTTGCATCATAAGGCAAACCCTCCTTTTATATATAAAATGATACATACCGATAAAATAAGGGCAGTCACAGCCAAAACTGTAACCTGCCCTCATTCAGTACAGCATTGCAGCTAACACATAATTGTCAAATTACTGCACTCTTATTTATAATACATCAACAAAACAACTATTACTCAATAATCTTTGTAACCCCACGAATCTCAAGGTATTTAGATAGTCCAAGACCTTCATAACCGTCTTTATAAGCCTGCCAAACTGCATCATCATCGATATCCTGCTCACCAGAGACAAACAATGCCTGTTGCTGTCTGAAGTAATCATCAATTGCAGTCTTGTACTCAGAATAAATTTCAACAGAATCCTGATCGACCCAAATTGGCTCCACGATATCCTTTGTCAGCCATGGCTCATAATAGTTTTCTACTGCTTTCTTCTCATCATAGAGCGGATTGTCTTCAATTGGTTTCCATCCAATTGGAGTATACTTTGGCAAAGACTGTGGCCACAGATTTGACCAACTGATCTTTTCCTGCATTTCCGAATCTAAAGTCTTGGTATCAATTCTGCGATACTGATCTCCTTCGCCTTCCTTAAAACATACAACACCTACAGGTCCCACGGTACAGCCAATACCATTCTCAAACTCAAACGCATTGTCAAACCATCTTGCAATAATCTCAGGATGCTCTGCATTATCTGTGATAACTGCCTGTGTTCTGTAAGTAGAGTTTCCAAGTGTTGCTCTCATCCATTTTCCGCCTTGGTCCGCATTCAGAACAGGGAGCGGGTCATACTTAGGCTTCTCAGCGGTCTGCTCAAGTCCTGAAAATTCACTGGAACCATATGCGATGGATACACCATACATATCTCTGTTACCCTTTCCTTCCCATGTCGCGGAATCCTGTGTAAAGATTTCTGTGTCAATAAGTCCCTGCTCATACAGCTTATTGAGCCAGCTTAAGCACTGTCTATACTCTTTGCTAAGACCAGCATAAGCAGTCTCCCCATCCACAACGGTAAGTGCCTCTTTTGTCATAGGCATACCAAAGTATCCTGTCATCCCTTCCAGATACTTGTTATTTGGGTCTGTTGAAAACGGAATCTCATCATTTGGATCACCATTTCCATTTGCGTCCTGTGCTTTAAATGCCTTCAAAACTTCCTCAAGTTCATCCGTAGTAGTTGGCATCTCCATATTGACATTCGCTAACCACTCGCTATTGATATATGGACTATAATTTACTGTGGTATCACCGCACACATAAGGAATCGAATAAATATGACCATCTGGCGCAGTCATCTTCTCCCGCACACCGGGAAGATCCAAAATTGCAGAAATATTCGGGCAATATTGCTCAAAAATATCCTCAAGTGGGATAAATACACCTTGCTCCACACCATATGTAAGAATCATCGCGTCAGTCAATATCCATCCACCGAGCACATCTGCATAAGAACCTGAGTTCAACGCCAGATTCATCTTCTCTGTCGCATTTTCATAAGCGTTGAGCTGTAATTCAACATCCACATTGGTCTGTTTCTTAAGCTCATCCATCATGTAAAACTCACCGGTAGCACTGGAGTCGTCACAGAAAATAGAAAAACTATATGTACCTTCGTCTACAATTGGAAGTCCTTCTGCATACATAAGACCATCAATCTTTCCGTCTGCATCCACTTCCTTTGGTTCTGCAGATGTCTGAGAATCCGATTTGTTCTTCGCACTATTGTCGGTACCACCACCGCCACAACCTGCAAGTGTTGTTCCGCACACCGCTGTTATCAAGAGCATTGCCACTAACTTTTTCTTCATATATATATCCTCCTTATTATAAAATTCTAGCCTTTTACAGAACCAATCATAACGCCCTTTACAAAGTGACGCTGAATAAATGGGTACAATACCAACACGGGAATACTACTTATAATAATTAACGAGTATTTCATAACCTCAATCAGTTCCTTCTTTTCATTGAGCGCCGCTCTTGCCTCCGCAGTTGTTGCCGCTTGCTGTAGTGCGGACTCATTCGTAATCAAAATACTTCTCAGCACAAGCTGCAATGGGTATTTATTCTGATCTGACAGGTAAATCAAACCAGAGAAGTAGGAGTTCCAATGGCCTACCCCATAGTACAGAACCATAATCGCTGTGATCGCACCAGACAGCGGTAACGCAATTTGGAAGAAAAATCGTCCTTGTGTGCAGCCGTCAATCTCCGCCGCTTCATAAAGCTCCTCTGAAATATTCGTCTTAAAGAACGTTCTTGCCACAATCATGTTGTATACGCTCAAGCAGCCTGGAAGAATCAAGGCCCACATAGTATCAAGCAAATGCATATTTTGCACTACTAAATAGGTAGGAATCAAACCACCGCTGAAGAACATAGTAATCACATAAAACATCGTAATAGCTTTCTTGCCTGAAAATCTGTCTCTTGAAAGCGCATACGCAGTAGGCAACGTCACAGCTAAATTCACTAGAACACCACATACTGTATATAACACAGAATTTAGAAAGCTTCGCACAATCGAGTCGTCCTTAAATACCTCCAAATATCCCTTTAGCGTAAAACCGATAGGATGCCAGATTACCTGACCACCAGACACAGCTTTGGGATCACTGACAGAAGAGATAATAACCCACCAGAGTGGATACGCGACAATCAGAAGCAGGATTGTCAGGACAATGAAGATGACTGTATCAAAAATCACGTCTTCCTTACAACGTTTGATTTTAGATTCAATTTCCACTTCTTTTTCTTTTTTCATGCTGTATCCCTCCTTTAGAATAGGCTCGTTCCAGACATCTTATCCGCAACCTTGTTGACAATTATCAGCATGACCATGTTAATTAAAGTATTAAATAGACCAATCGCTGAAGAATAAGACATATTATTGTCGAGCAGACCGACTTTGTACACATATGTAGAAATAATTTCTGATACGGAAAGGTTCAAGTCATTCTGCAAAGCAAATGCCTTCTCAAAGCCAATGGACAGGATGCTGCCGCAGCTTAATATAAGCTGAATCGTTGCTGTCGGAAGGATAGATGGGAAGTCAATATAACGAATAATTTGGAATTTCGTGGCACCATCGCACTTTGCCGCCTCATGCAGCTCTGGGCTAATTCCAGACAAAGCAGCAAAATAAATAACGGAACTCCACCCCATGCCCTGCCAAATGCCGGACCATACATACAGATGGCGCCAATATTCCTTCTTCGCCATAAAGTTGACCGCATCACCGCCAAACATCTTGATCACTGTGTTAATGATACCAACGCTCGGGGACAGAAACAGAATCAACATACCACACATAACGATAGTTGAAATAAAGTTGGGTGCATAGGTAACGGTCTGGATGACTTTTCGGTAGCGTTTGTGCCGAAATGCATTCAGCATCAAAGCCAAAATAATCGGAATTGGAAATGAAACCAGCAGACCATATAGGCTTAGGATCAACGTGTTCGTGATCGTCCGTCCAAAATATGGGGACTCAATAAACCGCTGAAAGTAGCGAAGACCTACCCACGGACTTCCCCAAATTCCCTGCTTCGCGTTAAAACGCCGAAATGCAATCTGCACGCCATACATTGGAATATAACTGAAAATAAATGTCAGAATAACTCCTGGCAAACAGAACATATACAGAGACCAGTCTTTCTTGATGCTCTCAACGAAACCGCGCTTTTTGACCGGAATAGCTGGCTGATTTAAACTTTTGGTTGTTTTGGTTTTCAAATAATCACCCCTCTGTTCTTTAAAGCGTAACACTAAGTTACTTTTGTTAATAGTTGCATGTTGACAAACGTTTATCTCATTTTCATTATTATACTATAAAACTTGAACTTATGGAAGCATTTTTTTGTATTTTTTTAGTCTTTTTTTACATCTTTTTTTTCATCTATTTATTATTTCTGAAAAAATTACCAAAAAATAGCAGCATTTTCTGTAAAAAGACTGCTATTTTTAATTTACATGGCTCTATACAAGTGTTAACAGCATAGTGCATACATTGTAGAAGCACCTGCCCCAGTACCGCCATAGGAGTAGAATGCTGGAGCGTTTTCGGCATCATATGACTCCGCGATACCTGCTATATCAAGATGAATCCACTGCCGCCCCTCGGCAAACACACGAATAAACAACCCCGCCGTAATGGTGCCACAAGTCTCCCCGCCTGTGTTCTTAACATCCGCCCATTTGCTTTCAATCATACGCTCATGCACTTTATAGAACGGAAGTCGCACATAGTGTTCACCGGAAATCTCCTGCGCGCGCGCAAACTCCTCGTAGAATTCCTCGCCATCTGCCAGCATAGGTGCCATATGCTTACCAAAGGTCATCCCCGCAGCACCAGTCAACGTTGCAATGTCCAACACACGCTGCGCCTGCTCGTGCCGGACTGCAAACGACACCGCGTCGGCCAGTATCAGGCGTCCCTCCGCATCTGTGTTCAGTATCTCAATCGTTTTACCGCTGTAGGAGGAAATCACATCACCCGGAAGCATAGCATCCGGCGAAATGCGGTTCTCGCACATAGGAATTACCGCCACTGTATTTTTCGTTCCACCAGTTTTCACCAATGCGTACATAGCAGCAATCACGCCAGCAGAACCGGCCATATCTCCCTTGATTCCCTCCATAGAGTTTGCCGCCTTCACACAGTAGCCACCTGTGTCCACTGTGACACCCTTGCCAACCAGCGCAGTAATGACACCATCTTTCTGCGGCAGATAGCGGATTACTGTCAGGCACGGCTCATAGCTGCTACCCTTCCCCACTGTCAAAAGCGCCTCCATTCCAAGCTCTGCAAGCGCTGCGCGGTCGTAGACTTCCACTTGCGCAGGCAATCCCTCGAAAAGCGCTTTCACCCGCCTTGCATATTCCATGGGACGAAGCAAGTTTGATGGACTGTTGACCGCATCACGTGCAAAGTAAATCCCCTCCGCAAACGCCTTTTTCTCATCCAATATGCGCCCGTTCTCCTCATTCGACATCACGCCGCACAGCACAATCTCACGAACTGCGCTAGAGGTATCCTGCTCAGACTTGTATTTTGCAGGCTGGTAGCAGGCAAGCAACACCCCTTCAAGCGCTGCCCCTATAAGCTCCCGCTCTTTTCCTGCGAGTGTATCCGCCACTTGACCAGTAGTCAGAAGCGGGAGGGTTAACGCATCTGTATATGGTCTGGACACGTTGACCGCCTTCGCGTAGACATTCTTGACCTCCATCCAGTCTGCTGCACCATCACCAATGCCGACCAGCAGACGGAATGTGCCGCCTACAGTTGGAATCAGACAGGTCTGCAGATAGTCACCTTCAAAAAACTTACCATAGTTCTCGGCTTTCGCCTGCTCTTTTGTAAAAAACTGTATCTGTAACTGCTCTGGGACAGTCTCCCGGAATATAACATTTACCATGATAATCCTCCACTGATCACAAATCAAACTAATGCAGACAAAACACTCTTCCAATCGGCGTTTTGTCACCTGCCCACGGCTCCGCCGTAACAAGGTAGCCGCCATTCTTGCGCTCAAAGGAGAGCACCGCGCCTGTATCCAGCGCTGTAATCTTCTGCACGCTGCTTTCATAAGGAATCCAGACCGTCTCGGAAACTGCGTCTGTCTCAACAGCAAAAGTCTGAATCGCGTAGGCCACATTATCCTTCTGCGTGAAGCCAATCCCGTCCTTTTTGTATGGTGCACATGGCCGCGTACCATAGATGGCATCACCATACACGCCCAGCCATTCACCGATTCCGCGCAGGCTTTCAACCGCCCCCTTTGGAAGACGCCCGTCCGGCTGCGGTCCCACATTAAGCGCGAGGTTTCCACCCTTCACCACAATATCTACCAACAGGCAAATAACCTCCCTTGGTGCCTTGTAGGTGTCCTCATACACAAAGGAAAACGACGTTCCAAGCGTAATACAACTCTCCCATGGAATGTCAAGCGGCTCATCAGGCACACACTGCTCTGGAGTGACATAGTTCTCGTACACACCTCCCACTGTCCTGTCGGCGCAAAGCATTCCCGGTTGGAACTTTCTCACCCGCTCAATGACTTCGCCAAGACGAATATCTTGCCCATTGTGTGCACACACCCAGCCTGCATCAAACCACATTCCATCAATCTGTCCATATCTGCTCCCCAGCTCCATAATCTGGTTCTGTGTAAATGTGACAAAGCGCTCCCACTCCTCTGGATTTTCCGCTGGGTTGTAAGATGGCCCTCTGTGTTGATAACTTCCTCTTTCAAAATTCTCACTCCAGTAGCTATCCACATGCCAGTCCGCCTTTGAAAAATATGCAATAATACCCAAATCACGCTTGCGAAAAGACTCAAATAAGTGCGCACAGATATCTGCATAATGATTTGTATGAAACGGACAATCTGACGCTGTTATTTTATAGTCGGAATATTTGCTGTCCCACATACAGAATCCATCGTGGTGCTTTGTCGTAAACAGCAGATACTTCGTGCCCGCTGCCTTCGCAATATCCGCCCACTTCTCTGGCTCAAAACGAATTGGATTAAAGGTTTTATTCAAATCAAAATACTGCTTCTTGAATGCCTCCCCTGTCACTTCCCAGTCAATACAATGTCTTGACCAGCAGGCATCCGCGTCCGAGAGTGCCCACGATTCCACAATTCCAAGTTGACTATAAGCACCCCAGTGCATCATCAATCCCAGCTTCTGGTCACGAAACCACTCAATCTTTTGCAGTACCTTGGGATCTTCGGTCCACACATAGCGGTCCTTTGTGCTGTAGTTGTGAACGCCATTCTTCACAATTTCCTCTTCCGGTTCCTGCTCACTATCCTGTTCTATGTTGGACAGTGCTTCCTTCATATCCACTTCTTCCTTTAAGGCTTCCATATCTATAATCCTTTCTTAAATCATCATATCCTTTTTATACATAGTACTCAAATACGTATCTGTGCCTATCATCTCCGTTTATATTGAGCGCTCACCTTTTGACCACCAGTATACATATTCGCTCTGTACACATCAATTCTTCTCGTACACATAAGCTCTGCCGTCTCCTTGCACAGCGAGTTGGCGTTTTTTGTCTTTGCTGTCACACCAAATTTCAAAGGTGTGGCATGTCGCTGCATAAGACGGATTAATCGTATAATCTTTTCCTTCCATAAAGGAGGACAAACTTTCGGGGAAATGACCATTTTCGTCGTAGTAACAATTCACATCGTAATACAGGCGGCGCAATTCCCATTTGTCGCGCTCGTCCTGCGGAATCTCATAAGTCTCTGTCCCTTCCGTGAAAAACACAAATCCCCACAGCTCGGGATAGTGAATGTTTACGATTCCGGTAGGCGCCCACACCCAGTTGTCCTCAGGCAACGTATTTCCATTGGCATCACAGCGCTTCACAAACGTATTGTCCTTTACATCCACCTTCCACTGCACTCGTGAGAAGTTGACGCGGTAATACTCGCCCGATTTAGGATTTCTCTTTTCCTTCGCACACTCATTGACAGCAGAAAACGGAATCACCACCTCCACTGACCAACGCTGATTGTCCGCAGATGGGTCGTTCAGTACACCATCGATATACACTGCACTCCTCATACCATGCAAGTCAAATCCGTTAAGTGGCTTGCCGCCGTCGCGATAGGTCTTAGTTAAAAACAAATCCCACACTGTATTTTTAGCATTCATCTCAAATTCATAATACTGATGTGTATCTGAGTCTGGGTCAATAAAAATTTCAAAATCATTGTCCTGAAAAATTACGCTGTCGCGCTCTGTCAGGTGTCCCCAGATTTCATTTCCCTCAAGTACTGCACCGACATAAAGATTGTCGTCGTCCCACAGCATCTTGGCACGTGTCACGAAACGAGGCTTCTCCCGCTTGTCTCCTTCAATATCAACAAATGCGTCTGTAAACTCCGCGTCCTCCCAAAATTCCTTATCCAAACGTCCATCTAACTCAAAAGGCTTTGTGGCACGCCTACAATAATATACCGGCGGATTGAAGCTAATGTCTGGTTTTGGTATCCTATAATCCATAATCTATTCCTCCTATAATTTAAATGTTATTGCAGAGAATGCTAAATTCTCATCCATTCTCTTATGTAAGTTTTTTCGCAAAACAAGTTACAATTCACACCCACGCCAGAATTCACTATTCCTTGTCAAGCTCCTTACGCATATGAGAAACCAGCGTGTGTGTACCATCATCCTCGTAAACCCAGAACATGATTCCACAAAGCTTCTGCTCCTTGAGCCATGTAATCTTGCATGAAAGAGACTCTTCATCATCATAGCTGATAAACCGCTCCCCATTAAAAAGCCAGGGTGCCTTGGCTTCGTCATCCCAGTAACGAGTAAAGCCATTTTTATTGATAAAATCTGCCATCAACACATGGAATGGATGTCCTGGAACAGGGCTTTTTGCATGTTGGATCAGACCGTGATTTCGATCAGGAACACCCTCCCACTCCCTGCTGTAAAACGCAGCGCCAATTACAATCTTGTCACGAGGCACACCCGCCTCATGGAAAACCTGCACAGCCTTCTCCACGCAAGGGTCAAACAGGTCTGTCTGGTCTGCGAACAAGCTGGTATGATGTCCTGTGAGAACCTGGAAACTCCCACGCAGATCATATGTCATAAGCTGTACATAATCGAGACAGTTTGCCACCTCCGCCATCTGTGTATTTTTAAGATAATAGCTATCTCCCCCTGCCGCGATTGTCAGAAGATAGCGCCCTGATGCCTCCTGCTCAAACGCCTTTCGTATTCCCTGCAGCAACAATGTGAAGTTCTCTTTGTCCTCCGGTCTCGCGTCAATACCAGCAAAATCCATGCATGGATACTCCCAGTCCAGATCCACACCATCTAACCCATACTTTTTCACTAACGCCACACAATCCTTTGCGAAAGTCTCCCTTCCCTCCCACGTGCTTGCCGCATCAGAGAATCCACCCGCACTCCATCCTCCAATGGACAACACCAATTTCACCTCAGGGTGAATTGTGCGAATCCTTTCAATCGCTTCACAACACTCAGGATGTTCCCACACAACACGCCCAGAAACCACATGGCCAAATGCAATATTGATAATATCGAGTGCTCTAACATCCTTCTCCAGCATATTTGCCAGTTCCTTTTCACCTACATACCCTATTAAACGATTCATGCTTATTACCTCCGTTTTTCTTTTTTCTATTATACTCATGGTAAATGAATTTGCCGTGTGTATCGCGCCAGTCGCGACCGCAAAGCGGCATATTTCCTTATGCCGGCTGTGTGCATCACCCTATACTGAGTGATCAGTTTTTTGACCGCCAGTACAACAAATATTAAGTTTCTGGTATATTGACACAGAATAATTGTTTCATATGCAAGGCGGAGAATGAGTCGTAGCAGTGGCTACGGCGATTGACGACAGCATAAGGACTGCAGTCCTTTTGCAGATGAACAATCAGGCAAGTTAAGGTGCCGATTACTTAATATTCGTTGTACTAGTATAAACACTAAATCCGCATCAGCATCTGTGCAATACTTCCCACATTATATCCACAAGTCGCATAGATTGCGCTACCACCCTCGTCAAGTACAACCGCAAGAGGATATGTTTCCTTCGACAGTTCCGCTGCTGCTGCAATCTGCGCGGCTGCCTCCATATCGTCAACATATGCGAGGCGAATGTCCGGCGCGGCGTGCATGAGTTTTGCGAGTGTTCCATCCTGCTTTTGCACCTGCCTACTTAGCAGAAAAATGCGATCCTGACAGTTTAGCACATCTGGCATGCGCTCGAGTAACTCATTCAGAATATGTTCCGTAGGTTCCTCACCCTCACAAATCCAGACACAAATCGCGCGCTGTCCCGCTCTCAACGACTCCAGCGTATTCTCAGCAGCCTGCTCTGTATCTGCTTTTGCCAGATGCAGCCTCACTTCGGGCAGTTCGATATGTAGTGTCTCCTCCTGTCTCGCATTACTCCGCTCAAGCACAATCTCTCTGTGTTCTCCTGGACAAAGTGTGAAAAAGTACTCCATAAAACGCTGGCTGCCATCAGTCAGGCGCACTGTGGTCGTCACATGATACTCTCCTGGCTCAACCTCCAGTGCAAGCCGCTCTTGTTCCCAGACACTTTTCTCCATATCTAGCATATGGAACGCACCGTCCTCCATGTACTCCACACTCCAGTCCGTAAGGTACACCCACTTGCTTCCGTTTGCCAGAAATACAATGCTGCTGTACTCCTGCTCTGGACACTTGCCGTACTCTGTCACAGTACAAAACACACCGTTTTGATAATACTGTGGTTCCCCTGTCACAGAATGCAGACGCGCCGGAATGCCACAGCTACGTGCAACTGCCACAAATAATATCTTCTGGTCCGCCGCGCTTCCTCTGCCACCCTTGAGCACTGTGAGCGGATTCATGCGGAGCGTAGGATATGCATCTCCTGCCGGAATCTCCACCTTCGCACACACTTCCTTCCAGATACGTGCAGGCTCCTGTCGAAATACTGCTGCACGCGTCCCCATCATTTCCTTTATGCCGCTGCGCCATGCAAAAAGTTCTTCGTACTCAATGCGTGGATTAAGCACATACTCTGCGAAAATTTGCTCGTCCATGCCACTTTCATACTCCAGCGCTCCTGTCAGATGATCCTCCAACACGACAGCATCGAGATCGTAAAAATCTTTTTCTGACAACGCCTTGAGCATCTTCATGCGGCAAAGATTCTTGTCCTTCTCCAGAAAGCCTATCACTTCCTCAAAATTGCCGCCCGCCATTTTCAAAAGCTCCTCCGCCTGCGGAAACTGTACGCTGCGCACCGCATCATAATAAGATGCTATTCGCTCCTCTCGCATTCGTTTCGCCTGATCAAGCTCCTCCTTGAATGCATCTGGCACATGTGGATTCACATCTATACTTTTATCGCCCTCCGGCGCAGTAAACTCCCCTTTCAGCCATGTATCAAAAGCGACCGGCTCCAGAACCACCCTATGCTTACCTGGCTTCATCATCTGTATTGTGCCTACGTAATATATATCATCTTTCACCGTACTAACTCGCATACTCCCCAATCCAAACTGCACTTGCACCTCGCCGTTTTCATTAGTACACAGCGTAGCTATCATCCCAAAGTGTGCGTAATTGAGCACCTCAAAACGCACCTGCGCATCGGCAAGCACACTACCATCTCCAGCGCACAATGTCAGAACTGCAGTGGCGGTCTTTGCATAATGCGCTGTAACATTATGATATGTAACAACACCGTTGTGAGAAATAATGTCCTCACCGTACTCCTGCCGGCCAAAACTTCGTGTATGTACAAGAAGCGCCCTAGATGCCGGAAGGCTGAACCATCCCTGATTGAGCACTGGCTCCGGCTCACAAGCACCAAAATATTGCCAGCGGTTGCCACAGTATACCTCCACCCACGCATGGTTGTCATTACAGTGTGCCCACAGAGGAACATATACCTGACGAGCGGCAATACCCACACTGCGCAACACAGTCACCGCAAAGGTACTCTCCTCACCGCAGCGTCCAAAACCGCTCTTGTAGACTGTCACTGCATTCGCTGTGCGCGCGTCCGCCTGATGATATGTCGCATTCTGGGCACACCACAAATTTACGCGCAGAATCGCTTCCTCCAGGGAAAGCCCTTCCAACAGAGGCATCACCATGTCATAAAATAACTTGAAACAATCCTCAATGCGCTCACTATTCACCCTATATGCTGCCACATTCTCTAAAAAAATCTCTTCGGGCAATTCACTGCACCATGCCACATGCTCCCGCAACCAGGCTGCATGTTCCGCAAAAGCATACAACACTTCTTCGGGTACATCAACCTTGTCACAATAAGGCATCCCGCTCTGGTAATACGCCAGTATCCTCTCTATAAGGACTGGTGTGGACATTAGATTCATTTCCGTTTCCTCCTAAATTATAAACTATGACTAAAAATATTTTGAAATGTAACTAAAACACTTTACATTTTGTTAATCACACTATAACAATTTACTTTACATTTTGCAAGTAGAATTTATTATTTCTTTTATTTTTTAGTAAATATGTCTATTTTGTCCGCTCAATGTCCTATTTATCTATGTTCTATGCCGCTGAACATGCCTTTACTTTACACTTTATTATTGTTTTTTGTATTTTGATATGGTATGATAAATATATAATATTACTACTTTTTACATCCATAAATTAATACCCGCTGCACACCTTTATCCGCGTATTCACTGACAAAATGGTGTACCAGCAGATAGGAGTTTCTCTATGGAAAAAGTGACAATGAACGATATCGCAGAAGCACTCAATATTTCGAGAGTGACTGTCAGTAGAGCATTCAACAATCAGACCGGAGTGTCCGAGATACTAAAAGAACAAATCTTTACAAAAGCGGGCGAAATGGGATACACCAAGCTTCCCTACCAGTTTGTCGAACCATCTGTCCAGAAGCAGCACACTGTTTCTCTAATTGTCTCGCGACCTGACTCTACCTTGTTCTGGACCAACATCATCCACCGCATGGCACAGGAACTTTTAAAGTATAATATCAATCTCCTATACACTTACGTCCCTTCCATCTACACCAGAGATTTTATGCTGCCTTCTATTCTGTTAAATGGCAGTGTAGATGGTATCATCACGGTAAACGTGTATGCTCCCGAAATTTTGGAAATGGTTAATTATCTGCCTGTTCCCAAAATTTTCCTCGACACGGTTCCCTCGCTGTCCGAACAAAAATTGACGGGAGACTTAATCTTGATCGAAGGATATCAAACAGAGTGGAATATCACCCAAATTCTCATCCAAGAGGGACACAGGAATATCGGATTTCTAGGTGATATCAACTACGCCCGCACCAACGCAGAACGTTACCGCGGCTATTGTGACTGCATGCAAAAACACAGTCTTCCCATCCGCCCCGAATACTGTCTCACCAAGGCCATCAACGTCTTCTCTTACGGTCAAGAGCTGCGCGCTTTTCTGGATTCCCTGACCATCTGGCCGACCGCATTTGTATGCGTCAGCGACTACGTCGCGCACTTTGTACAGAGTTATATAGATGAGAAGTCAAAACAACTGCTATCTCCCGTTGTACTGACGGGCTTCGACAACACTGGTGAATTCACTAACGTCGCGGGCCGCATTATCACAGCCAATGTATCAACCGAACTGCTCGGCAGACGCCTTGCACTACAGCTACTGTTCCGCACGCAGCACCCAGATGCCCCCTACGAGCTGACTTTTATCACTCCATCGGTTGTTCGTTTTCCATAAAATCAAGACAAGCTCTTTGTACATAAAGTAAACCCTTATCTTAGAAACTGCAAACCATCGATTTATAGATTCTCTTGAGAACATCGCATATCAAAAAGCCTCGCCGTAGCCGTTGCGTTTTTTGATATGAAAAGGAGATAACGCTCATTTCTCGTTATCTCCTATCACAATCTCATTATCTATCGGTTCATTTCAAGCTGTGGTCCTGTCGCATGGTGATTCTTGATTATTCCGTCAATCTCTTTTAAATCAGAGGAGGGCAAGTCTCCAGGAATCGTATTTTTAACTGCCGCCGTAGCATTTCCATACTCCATTGCCTTTGTGCAATCCATATTGTGCGCAAGCAATCCATACAATGCACCAGATATATAGGCATCACCGCTTCCAATCCGATCCACTACATCAATATTTTCATATGCTGGCTCTTGCACATAACAGTCGTTGATTGCGTCATAAATACAAGAACCAAAAGAATGAACTTTTGGCGAGTGCACTACGCGCTGTGTTGATGCAACCACACTAATCTTATAATCCTTTGTGAAACTTTTCATCATCTGCTGCACAGTGCCTTCTTTTTTAAAGGTTAGTCTGGCAGTATCCTCCGAGCAGAAAAATACATCTACATATGGAAGAATCTGTTCAATGCACGTTTTTGCCTCTTCACCTGTCCACAAATTTCCTCTAAAATTCACATCAAAAGAAATCAGAGTACCATTTTCTTTAAAACGCTTAATCATCTCGACCGCAGTATTTCTGGTCTTCTGTCCAAGTGCTAATGTAATTCCTGTCGTGTGGAAACAACGTGCAGAGGTAAACATTTTCTCTGGGAAATCATCAATGGAGATCTCTGTAAATGCTGTATTCTTTCTGTCATAAACAACATTTGGTTTTCTTGGGTGTGCACCATATTCATAATAATAGATACCCAATCTGGAATCCTTTGTGCTATCATACACTAGATAGTCATCGCTCACACCACAAAAACGCACCCTATTCTGAATATACCTTCCCAAATCATTTGCTGGAACCCGTGAAATAATTCCTGTTCTTAAACCTAACAGCGAAGTTCCTGACACCACATTTAATTCCGCGCCGCCCGCTTGTTTCTGAAACACATCTCCTCTGGTAAGCCGCTCATTCACTGGCGGCGAAAGACGAAGTAAAATCTCTCCTAATGCCAGCAAGTCAAATTCTCGTCGTTTGAATACTTCCTTATTTGTATTTGCGTTTGTATCCATATGCTCAGCTCCTTATCCCCGAAACGATTCTTCGTCTCATATTTTTCGTTCTTTACTGGTGTAAGCTCTTACATTGTATATATTAACATACAAAAGCAAAAATATCAAATAAAAATCCTTGTGAATTTCACAATTTTATCACAATTAGATAACAATTGAAACACAAATTCATTTTATAGTATAACCATAGCAACGAAATAAAACATCAAAATATTGTAATGATAAATATAACGATTCTTTTTAATTTTGAAGGGAGATTCTATTATGTACGAAAACAACAATAACTACTCACAGCAGTCGAATAACTCAGGAAGCACTGGCAATGGATATCCAGAATATTACTATTCTACAGGCGCTCCAAACATCAACTACGAGCAGACACAGCGCCCTCCAGTGAACGCGCCAAAAAGCAAACCCAAAAAGACAAACGGTTTTGGCAAAAAAGCAGTTTCCATTGTCTGTCTTGGCTTGGTATTTGGTGTTTCTGCTGGCGCAGCTTTCAGCATTCCTGCATCGATTGCCACAAAAGAGCTGAAACAAGCAAAACTGGAAATACAGCAGATGCAGGACAATCAGAGTGCAGCTTCCAGCAAAACATCACTCTCAACCACAGCGGACTCACTGACAACCTCCAACACTCTCCACAACAATAATACATCTGCTACAGTGTCTGCGATTGCTGACAGTTGCCTGCCAAGTGTTGTATCGATTACCAACAAAGGTGTGACGGAAGTTCGCACTATGTTTGGCACATACCAGCAAGATACAGAAAGTAGCGGTTCTGGTATTATAATCGGCGAAAACGACACAGAACTTTTGATTGTAACAAACTATCACGTTGTGTCAGGAAGCAATGAACTGAGCGTTGTATTTAGCTATGATGAGGATAGCGATGAACCTTCACTGGTCAGCGCAAGAGTTAAGGGTTATGAAGCGGACAAAGATCTTGCTGTTATCTCTGTCTCTCTCGACGACATCACAGATGAGATGCGCTCCAAAATTAAAATCGCAACTGTCGGTGACTCCTCCAGTTTAGTGCTTGGACAAGAAGTCGTGGCAATCGGCAATGCGCTTGGCTACGGTCAGTCTGTTACCACAGGCATTATCAGTGCACTTGGTCGAAATGTTACTGTCTCTGATGAAAGTGGCAGCAGCATTACAAACAAATTGATTCAGACAGATGCAGCAATCAATCCAGGCAACTCTGGCGGTGCACTCTTAAACATGGACGGAGAACTGATTGGAATCAATTCCGTAAAAGTTTCCTCTAGTTCTGTTGAGGGTATGGGGTATGCAATCCCAATCTCAGATGTTCAATCTATTATTGAAGAACTTATGCTAAAGGAGACGAGAGATGTGGTTTCAGAAGAAAAACAAGGCTATTTAGGTATTCAGCCTATTGATGTGACAAATGATATTTATGAAACTTATGGTATGCCTGTCGGCATCTATATCAATCTCGTTTATGAAAACTCTCCTGCAGAGGCTGCCGGACTTGTCAAGGGCAATATCATTACAAAATTTGACGGCCAGACCGTGAAAACCCGAGAAGAATTGATATCACTGCTTACTTATTACAGTGCTGGTGAGACAGTCAATGTCGTTGTTATGGTACAAAGTTCAGAAGGCTATATCGAAAAAACTGTTCAGATAACTCTTGGTACAAAAGATATCTTTGGAGACGATGCCGATAACACGCAACGTAATCAACAACGCCAAGAATCCAGAGAAAATGAAAATGGATACTTTAATCCGTTTGGATCATTCTGGTCAATTCCATAAAAATCGAGCAGGGGGAATTTTCTCCCTACTCGCTGCGCCGCCGATGTGCCACTTTTAGTGACATATTTCCTCTTCGTCGGCGTGTGCATAAAATAGTAATTGAGTAGGGA
>DEPD01000147.1:48045-49387 GCA_002358575.1 Lachnospiraceae bacterium UBA3401
TCCCTACTCAATTACTATTTTGGTTCTCTCCACAAGCGCAGGAACACACAATTGTGGATTTACTGCTATCTTTCCTTCACTTGTAATGCCTGAGGCTGCCAATCCAAGTTTTGCCATCTGTCGGATACTTAAATGCTTCATATATCCAAGCACTACACCTGCCATAAACGCATGATCTGATCCATTACAATGAACATGTTCTCCCCCAAAGTTATTTACCATAAACTGCTCCTCATTACAAGCACAGTAAACACCGCCTTTTTCTGGCAAAATAAAAACATTCCTCACACCTTTTTCTAAAATGATATCTGCTGCCCGTTCCAGGGAATCTTTATCCTGAATCCGAATACCACTCAACACCTCTGCCTCCGCCTCATTTGTCATCACAACGCAAAGTTTGTCAAGAACTGGCAGCAGTTTTTCCGCTCTCTTACGCGACTCCGCAGAAGCAAACATCGGCGCTCTACACTTTTCACAAAGATATTGGATTGTCCCTGCTGGTATATTGGTATCTAATACTACCATGCGCGATTTATTTAATAGTTCCATCTTGGAAGAAATAAATTTCGTTGTCAGCTTATCATAAATCCGCATATCTGATACAGAAAATTTTACATTCCCTTTTTCGTCCGCTATATACAGATAAATCGGCGTAGGTTCGCTGGAGGTCTTTAGGGAATGTGTAATATCTATGCCAAGCTCCTCACAACTTTCAATAATACTGCGCGCATTAGTATCATCACCAATCGCCGTAATCAGTTTCACTCCAACGCCAAGAAGTCTCAGATTGTGCGCTATATTTCTTCCTGCGCCGCCAAGGGACTGTATCGCTCTTCCAGAATTAGAATCCCCTTCTGTCAGTGCTTCCTCAGGTGTTCCTCCAATATCAATATTGGCACTCCCAATTACTGTGCAATAGCTCGGACCACTTGTGACATATCCCTTTCCAAGAATATAACCTTTTTTCATCAGATTTGAAATATGTACTGCTGCGGATGAACGAGCAATGCCGGCCTTTGCTGCAAGTTCTTCCTGCGAGATCATTGGATTCTCTGTTATCCACTGAAATATCTGTGCCTCTCTATTTGTCATATAATCTCCCTCTCTGTTGTACTATATAAAACAATTTCAAATATACATTCTGCACATAAAATACAGCAAATATACATCAAAATATCTAAATAATTGTGCGTTCCTTCTATATTGTTATCATATCACCCAAAAAAAGCACTGTCAATGTAATATATATTATAGATTCCATAAAATGGCTGGTGCACAAAAAAAGTTGCAATTCACACTCACGCCAGATTTCGTGTCCATTTATGATGATTTGGTGTGAATT
>DEPD01000147.1:49784-80469 GCA_002358575.1 Lachnospiraceae bacterium UBA3401
ACACCATGCAGCAAGTGCATGGTGCGAGTGTGAAAAACAACGAAAAAAATCCAATGCAGACTACTCCGCATTAGATTTTTTATTCTGCCCCAATATATCGCACAAGCACTATTCATCGGCACCAAGCACAAGACCTGCCGCTCCAATCATTCCCGCATTATTTCCATTCTGGGCTATCACAACCTTCGGAATATAGGTAACTTCATTGCCAAAACAATTTTCCTGTAAAAATTGGTTGAGCGGTTTGGTAAGTTTCTCACCCTGCGCACACACGCCGCCGCCAAGCACAATAATATCTGGCCGAAAAATATTTGCAAGGTCCGTAATGCCCTCTGCCAGATAACCAATATAGAGTTCCACCAATGTTTCGCCGCAACTGTCACCAGCATCTGCCGCGTCAAATGGAATCTTGGCGTTCATTGTCTCCAAATCGTGACCACACAATTCCCACAGAAGTGATTCCGGGTGCTGCTCTGCAAGTTTCTTTGCATCTTCAATCAGCGCCGTCGCAGACGCATATGCTTCCAGACAATCATACCTGCCACAAGTACATCTGCGCCGCTCAGAGCCACACTTGATATGTCCCAACTCCGCGCCGCCAGAATGCCCGCCTTCAAATATCTTTCCATCAATTACAATTCCACCGCCAACTCCTGTTCCAAGTGTCAGAAAAATTGCATTTTTATATCCCTTTGCTGCACCTTTCAGCACTTCTCCCAGTGTCATACAGTTCGCATCATTTTGAATAAATGCAGGGACAGAAAGGTATTTCTTTAATGTCTCCGCAAAAGGAACATGATCCCAGCGTATGTTATTTGAATATAACACAATTCCATTCTTGCTGTCAATAATGCCCGGACTTCCTACACCAACACCCAAGCAATCCGATATCTCATATCCGTTTTCGATTAAAAGCGCGGCTGCTGTCTTTCCAATATCCGCTATAACCTCTTCATATGGTCGCTGGGCATTTGTTGGTATTGATGTCTGTGCCAAAATCTCATAAGATGCATCCAAAATTCCTATTTTTACAGCAGTTCCTCCAAGGTCAATTCCAATGACCACCTGTTTTTTGTTATCTGACATAGTTATCCCCCTATATTATCACAGCCCGGAAAACCGGGCTGTGGCACAAAACTATTCTAATGTTTCCTCTAACCCAAAAACTTCTACCTCATAAATACGCGCTGCGCTGTCGCTTCCCTGTGTTGGTTTATTTACCACAAGTTTGACAAACTGTGCCTTAACTGGCGCAAACGCATCATGAGTCGTTCCCGCTGTATTTCTAGTCACACTGCGCACTTCCTCAAAAGATGCGCCATCTTCGCTGGTTAAAATTGCGTAAGATTTCGTGTTCATATCTGCGCTTTCACCACCTGCCTCTGCATGGTAAACATCCACTGCACTGACAGTCTTTACAGCACCGAGATCCAATGTAATCTCATGCGGTGCACTTCCTGTTGCACACCATTTCTTTGTGTAATCACCGTCCACCGCAAACTGTGGTGCCTCATTTTCATTGACATAAGCATCCGCTTCTGTGCCAGCGCCCTGTGAAAGCAATACTAGCCCTTCTGAAGCCTTCTCTGTAATAACAATGTAGCCTTCCTTAGACGCATCGCTGCTGCCAGACTCATTTTCTGCCTTAATAGAAACTGCATAGACACCCTCTTCTGGGTAAGTCACAGACACACTGTTCCCCTCCGCGGTCTCTGTATCTGATCCAGTTAATGTCCAAGTTACCTTCTGCGTATTCTGCGAGCACAGACTCTCAAATGTAATTGTCTCTCCCGGTGCTGCCAGTGTAATATCTGCTGTAAATGCTGCCTTTGGAATGCTGTTGTCCGGCCAATCCATTGTCACAGTCGCGCCAGTGCCTTCTGCCAACAGCGCATTTACAGGAATTACCTCAAATGTGGACTTGTTTGTCTCGTCTGTACGCGGCAAGATGTTGATATAAAAACTGTCTGTGTTAGATACACCTAACAATGATTTTGACTGATCTTGATTAATGCGATATACCTCATAATAGTCTGATGCAATGTCGCTGTCCCATGAGAGACGCACGCCTGCATACATTCCATCTTCGTCAAACTCACTGTCAAGTACCTGTACATTGCTGACAGTCGCCGTCTGCACTGTATCCGCCTCAATCATTGTAATATTTCCAAAACGGAACTGTAAAGAACTGCTGTCTGCATCTGATGTCAATCTGTAGGAAATCGCTTTTATCGTCTTTCCTGCAAGTTCAGAGGTCTGATAATTAACAGTTGTCCATTCATCTACAACCTTTTTATCACCCTCAAGCACCAACTCAGAACCGTCCTCCAATGTCAGCACCGCATCCAATGCAATCTCTGCACCCTTTGCTCTAGCAGTAGTTGTAAAAGTCATTTTGTCAGAGACTGACATATCTGCACTGTACATCTTGATTGTGGAAGGCACACCCTGTTTTACTGTACCGCGCAAAATCATGCTGTTACCACCGTAATATGCATCACCCACGTCAAGGTCCGCCGCCAGCTTATTGCCCTCGCCATCTTCAATAATGTAGCGATAGGTTGGAAGCACATCAGAGATACTGCGGTTGTTCCAGTCAAGCATACTAATCAGTTCTCCATTTTTATAGAAGCCATAACCGTTTCCTGTAGAGAAATTTGTCACAAATGGAAGTTTTGTCAGTGCGGTACGCTCCACAATATAAGTTGATATTCCTTTCCAGTCTGTATCCTCACTTGCACTCACATCTGCGGAAGGGTCCCCTGCTCCATTCACCCACAGTTTATTCTCTTTTTTCCAAAAATCTTGTATCATATCTGAAGAAAAATATGCCCAGCTAGGGCAGTAAAGTCCCAGTGAAGTATAGGTTCCACCATCTGGGTTTTCAAACAGATTCCACTTGATTGGTGTGTCATATCCATTGCTCTGTATGTCAACACCTGCATACAAATCATATGGGTCGATCTCCTTCTCTGCCGCCAGTTCTGAGGAAGTCTTTAACAATTCTTCCGGCGCAAGCGTATCCGTTGTCCACCAGAAATTTAAGAACATGGAATCCGCCACATCAGCGCCTTCCTCCGACTTCAAATATACCGCATTTTTCTCTGTCAGTGCATTCTGCCAGTCCATCTCGCCATCCACTGTCATAGAATCATAGTACGCCAGTTCTAAATCTGGTGCCTTCTCTTTGTAATAAGCAAGAAATCCCTGCATCAGATCCGCATGTTCTTTTGACAATGGTGCCTCGTCCGTTCCTTCTGTCTCCTGATTGATAAACCACCCGTCAAATCCATACGTATTTGCCACCTCAATCAGTTTATCCACGACTGGATAGCTTCCATCTTCTGTCTGTTGCAGCAAATCGTTAAGCCACTCCATCTTTCCACCATGCGCTGCCTGCGGCATAAACACAGTACCAATCACCTTCACACCATTTTTATGTCCAGCGTCCACTACGTCCGGGCTAGGCGCAACAATCAGTCCCTCACCAGAAGAGCCGCCCCAGTACACCAGCGTATCGACATACTGCCAGTATGTAAAGGTATTTGCATTCACCTTGTTCAGTCCATGTGGGGAATTTCCGCTTGTACTGCCATTCATAATAGAGATGGACATCAATTTTGTATCCTTATTCTGCGTAGCATTAACTGTCTCAAGAGATGCTATATCCGCACGCTCTGCAAGTGGTACTGTACTCACATTAAAAATCAAATCCTCATCTTCCGTGGCTTTCCACTCCAACAACTGTGCTGGAAACCAATAAGAAGACTCCGGCTGACGCGTCATCGTAAGCTCTTTATTCTCATTCTCCTCAGTTACAGTATACTTTGCTGTCTCCGACACTGCTGGCGATGCTTCTGTCTCTGGCACTGTTTCTGAATTTGCCTCTGTCTGAACCGGCTCCTGTAATGCTGCCGGCGGCGTATCCTGCCCTTTATTGCCTCCGCACGCTGCAAGACTGAAGGTCATAGATGCTGCTAGAAGAATACTCATTATCTTTTTTTTATATAATTTTTTTCGTATCATAATTTGTGTCTCCTTTTTCTATAATAGCCTCCCAGACCTTCTTTGCCAAAAGAATCCGAGAGGCTATTATGCTTATACGATTTTTACAGTCACCACTTCATACGGTTTCAGCACCACTTCAATCTCCTTGCCTGACACAACAGCCTCATTTTCTGTCTCCTCAAGCAAATTGCAGATAAATGCCTTTTTGAAATCCGCATTCATAGTCAGCTTTGTCTTGGTATAAGCATTCTCTGACTCGTACATACGAATGACCGTTCCTTCTCCATCTTCGGCACGTTTGATTGTCTCGATAATAACATTTGCATTTGTGACAGATGCATAAGAAAATACTTCTAACGCTTTCGCCTGTGGCTGTACCAACAATGGCTGATTTAGCTTGTATGCCTCTGCGACGGTTCCCGCAGCACGCCATCCTTCTGCATGAGGATAAATTGCGTAGATAAAATCATGCTCTTCCTGGTCTGTTGTCGGATTTGGCTCGATTCCTGATTTAATGAGCGTAAGTGCCATATTTGCATCCTTTACTGAATGCCCATATTTGCAATCATTTAGCAGTGATACGCCATAATGTCCCTCCGACAAATCCATCCACTTCTGTCCGCAACTCTCAAAACGCGCAACATCCCAGCTTGTATTCTGATGTGTCTTTCTTGTCAGGTTGCCGAACTGCACATCAAATGTCGCTTCATCTGTGTGCACAGCCACCGGGAAATGCACTTTTAACAGTGTCTGATGTTCCTTCCAATCCACATGTGTTACAAAATCTATTCTGCGGCTGTTCGCATAGAAAATAATTTTTTGCTGAATTGTAGACTGTGATGCTTTTCTGGTAATATCGAGCACTGCACGCACCGTACCAATCTCTGTCCATTCCATATACTCCACATTGTCTATATCCCAGAATTTCTCTGTATAATAAATATCAATGTCCCAATTGTCAAAATAAATTGGCTTATCCTCATACATGCGCAAGAGATTTGCACGCTGTCCGTCCTGTATGACTTCGCGATCATTCTCCTTGTCATAAATGCTGGTAAACATTCCCTGTTCGTCAAGTTTTATCGTATAGAAGGGTGTCTCCAACTGATTGTCTCCAACCAGAGTAAACGGCGTCTTATTGTCCGCTGTATCGCTCACCCGGAATGACTTATAACCCTTGGACGGCAAACTGCGCACAAATGCTACATTTCCATCTGCAGTCTTTTGGATAGGATATATGGTTCCATCTGTGTCGATTAATGCACTCCCTTCCAGTGCACCCAGATTTACAATATCATCTCTAATCTGACCTGTAGTGTTAAAGATTGTAACTGCATCCCCATCTCCAGCGATTGCTTTGCTGCGCTGTGCAGTCATCTCTGCAAGCTGTGCTGCGAGCGCATCATACTCTTCCTTTGTCACCTCATAAACCTCATGAATTGATGACCCAGGCAGAATATCATGGAACTGATTGAGCAGTACTACCTTCCACATTGCATCCAAGTCTTCCTGCGGATATCCCATTGTCTCCTGTGTCAAAACAGACAACAATTCCAAATCCATCAATCTGAGCTCCGACTTACGATTAGAACGTTTGTTTCTCGCCATAGAAGTCAGAGTACCTCTGTGATACTCGAAATAAAGTTCTCCTTCCCACACCGGAAGACGCTTGCTGCCGCCAACGCGCTCCTTTAACTCATCAAAGTAAGTGCGTGCAAATTCTTGGCGTACTTTGGGAATCCCTTTTACTCCCTTTTCCATACGAATAGAAGTCTCAAGCATCTCTCTGGTTGGACCACCACCGCCATCACCATAACCATAAGAAATCAAAATATCATTGTTGATATCTTTATTCTGATAGCGCATCCATCCACCCATAATCGCATCTGGGTGAAGCATTCCATTGTATGTCGTAAAGAAATCCTTAATTGGCTGGTTTACTCCCAACGTTGTAATCAAGTGGGTCAATACTTCTGAGCCATCAATTCCTCTCCACATCATAGTATCATATGGGATTTTATTAAACTGATTCCATGCCAGCTTGGTGGTCATAAAATAGTCAATTCCACACTTTTTCATAATCTGTGGCAATGCACCAGAGTATCCAAACACATCTGGCAGCCACAAAATCCGATTATCCACGCCAAACTCTTCTCGGAAAAAGCGTTTGCCATGCATGAACTGACGCACCAGAGACTCCCCGGAAGTCAGATTGCAGTCCGCCTCAACCCACATGCCGCCTTCTGGCTCCCAGCGTCCCTCTTGAATGCGCTCCTTTGCCTTTTCATACAGTTCAGGATAACGCTCTTTTAAAAAGGCGTAAAGTTGTGGCTGACTCGACATAAACTTATAATTTGGATATTCCTCCATCAGTTTTAGAACGGTCGCAAAACTGCGTCCTGTCTTTTCTCTTGTCTGCGCAACAGTCCACCACCACGCAACATCAATGTGTGTGTGTCCAATACAGGTTGCAATCACATCCTGATACCCAGCCATGTCAGAGTATAGCGCCTTGTCAATATAATCAGACGCTTCCTGTAGCGTGCGATAAAATTCCTCGGAATACGGTGTACGTAAATCCAGATAATTGATGGTATTATTTAAAACTTCCAAAATATCCTTACGGTTCTTATCATCCTCATCCATTCTGGAAAAAGCAGCAAGTGGTACCCACAGATCATAATAAAGTTTTTCTATGAGCGCGTCGATTTCTTGCATCTCAACGATCAGATTAAATTCTGTGTGCAGTATTCCTGTGTATGACTGAAGACCAAGCTCCAGCACATCACCTGCTTTTGCCGCTGTCGACAATAACACATCGCGATGATTCATGTCGATTCCCTGAATAACTTCTCCATTTACAAACAGCAAAAACTGTGGATTTTTCGCGTCGTCCCACTCATCAATCTGGGTGCGGACATGAAGCCACATGCGCTTCCCATCGAGCTCCTGCGGCACCTGGTAAGTCGTTTTGAACCAATAATGACGATCTTTTCCATACCAATGCATATTCTGACAGTCAAAATTTTCCCACGCTGCAGTGTCTGCCTCGGCTTCCTCCGGGCGAATAAAGTTCCCTTCCTTATACATCCAGTTATCAATCACAAATTTCTGCTTCACTTTAAGCTTTTTGAGTTCCTCGCAGATTACGTTAACCCTCTTGTCTAAAAAATGCATAATTCCCTCCATATCTGCACTCCTATGCAGAATCTATTTCATTTATTATCCAAAAAAGCTGCCGCAAAAAAGCAATTCAGCGATGGAACATTATTCCTTACTTTCAATTTTTTTGCGGCAGCCTGTTAGTTCTTATATGAAATTCTTTCTCAATCCATATAATCCATCAGACGGTCTACAGTCGTAAATGCAAGCCCGGTCACAGTATCTGCACAGCCATAATAAATAGCAATCCTTCCCGTCGCCGCATCTGTAAGCGCTGCACACGGAAATACCACATTAGGCACATCCCCGACACACTCATACATTTCATGAGGTCCCAAAATATAATTCTTTGTTCTCTTTATTACTTTCCATGGCTCATCCAGATCCAGCAGCGCACAGCCCATTCTATAAACAAAGCCATTACAGGTATTAATAACACCGTGGTAAATTAACAACCATCCTTCATCTGTCTCAATCGGTACACTTCCCGCACCAATCTTTGTAGATTGCCATGCCGAAGCATCGCCTTTAATTGTACCCATCACATAGCGGTGACAACCCCAATACTTCAGATCAGGACTCTCACTAAGGAAAATATCTCCAAATGGTGTGTGGCCATTATCGCTTGGACGACTCAACATATAATAGTTGTTCCGAATCTTACGAGGAAACAACACGCCATTGCGGTTGAACGGCAAGAATGCATTTTCCAACTGATAAAAAGTTTTAAAATCAAACGTATATCCTACACCAATAGTTGGATATTCATGGTAGCCATTGCACCATGTAATATAATACCGATCCTCTATAAAACAAACTCTGGGATCATACCGAAAATCCCTTTTGGCGACCTCAGGATGCGCCTCTTGGAAGATAAGCGGCTCATCAGAGATATCCCAATGAATACCATCTTTGCTGAATCCGGCAAAGATATCCATGCTAATAGATTTGCTATCACAGCGGAATACACCTGCATATCCATCTTCAAAAGGAACAACGGCACTATTAAAAATACTGTTGGAATTTTTTGTTGCAAACCGCTCTATAATTGGATTTGCATTGTAACGCCATACTGGCAGCCTTTCCGCATTTCCCGGCTCCTGCCATGGCATGTTGGGCAGATTCTTTCCGATAATTTTTGCCATACGCTGATACCTCTGTTTTCCATTAATATTTTATTTGCCCATAAACTCGTTAACCTGTTTCTGAGCCTCATCCATAACATCCTGCCATCCTGCCTTCAGCAGTTCCTCTTTAATCTTTGGCACAACCACTTCTGGGTCCTGCACACCAGTCATAACCTCACTGCGGTAACGCAGCCAAATTTCACGGCAGTTTGCAAGCTGGTCAGATACCGGATTAGTATCAAATGTAAATCCAAGCATTACAGAAGATTCTGCTGCCTCATTTAAAGCTTTTACCTCGTCCCACTGATTAAACTCAGCAGTGTCTTCCAAAGTTACAGTAAAGAAAGAACCCTGTGTATAGCCTGCAAGCGCCCAATCATTGTTAATCTTGTGCACTTTGCCATCTGCAGTGTACTCAAAGTTCACGCCTTCCTCACCAAAGTAGAACAGGTCACGAAGTTTTGTATCACAGTTTACTAAATCCAGAAGCTGTAAACACTTCTCTGGATACTTTGTATTGATAGAAATCATGTTCAGAGAGCCACGCACTGTCTCATTGGAAAGAATTGTCTTTTCAATCTGCTGTACTACTACATCTTTGCCCATCTGTGGTCCCCACGAAGTTACACCTGCGGATTCCCAACCCTGTGCAACACGCCACATATTGTAAACACGTCCTTCTGTCAATGTCGCTGCATCTGGATTGATAATACCTTTCTGATACCACTCATGTATAATCTTGAGTTGGCTCATAATGTCTTCCTCTTCTAGGGTGAAGCATACTCTGCCTTCCTTATCATCAAACCGCACGCCGAGTATCTGTGTACCGCCGCCAATCTGATCATAAACGTCAAAGATATAATACAGACCGTCATTCTTTACATATACAGGATAGTCATTCTTGTCAGCTTTGAGTGTTTCAAAAGTCTCTGTCAAAGAATCCAGAGTAGTCAGGGACTTGATATCAAGGCTGTACTCGTCAACTAACTCCTTATCCCAGATTGCATAGTTTGTGATAGAACTGTCCTTATAAGTAGGAACACCATAGATTCTATCTTTTACGCGAACACCGTCCCAATATTTATCTGGCATCAACTCCAGCAATCCTGGCATATTTGCATCGAGCAAATCAGTAATGTCCGCGTATGCACCCAAGTTGATATCTGCAATATAGTTATTGCCGTTTCCAAAAATAATATCATATGGCTCATTTGTGCTGACAATAATGTTACGACGGTTATCCCAGTCACCCCATGGTATCACTTCCATCTCCAAATTTACGCCAATCTTCTCGCCAATATAAGAGTTGACCGATGCAATCCAAGAATCATAGTTTGTCGGCATACCATTTCCAATTGTCACCCACTTCAGGTTCACAATCTCTCCGCTGTTTGCACTCTCTGAATTTGAGCTGCTGCCTTGGTTGTTTGACGAGGACGCTGCATTGTTGCTGCTTGAGTTCCCAGTGTTCTCTGAGTTTCCAGTGTCTCCACTGCCACCACCACAGCCCGTCAGCATTCCTGCCATCATCGCTACAACAAGACCTGATGCCAATACTTTTTTTAACTTCATAATAACTTCCTCCTTCTAATATTAATTTATTCTTTCACTGAACCGATGGTCAGACCGGAAATGAAATACTTTTGGAAAAACGGATACGTACATGCAATTGGTACAATAATAACAATTGCAATTGCCATTCGCACACTCTCAGTTGGCATAGCTGACTTATATTGCTGTAAAGACAGACCACCATAAGGGTTATTGGCAATGTACTCAATATTCTTTTGTATATTGTTCAATAAAGATTGCAGTGTCTGTAGATTCTTGTCCTGTATGTACAGGGAAGCCTGGAACCAGTCATTCCAGTATCCGAATGCTGCAAACATACCAATCGTCGCGATAACTGGCTTAGAGATTGGCATTACGATCTGGGACCAGATACGAAACTGTCCTGCGCCGTCAATCTTTGCAGACTCTATAATGGAGTCGGGCACTGTCGTTCTAAAAAATGTACGGCAGATTGTCACGCTGAAAGAAGAACATGCCAGAGGCAGAATCAATGCCCATACTGTATTGCTCAGACCTAAAATATTATTTACTACCACATAGCTTGCAAGCATACCGCCATTAAAAACCATCGGTATAAATATCAGCCATGTATACAGCGTTTTCAATTTAAAATTCCTTCTGGAAACAACATATCCCATTGATGTATCCAGCGCAATTGCAATAATCGTACCAACGATTGTAACAAGAATTGACATAAATGCTGCGCGCAAAATCATGCCGCGCTCATTCCACAAAAACTTGTAAGCGGAACCGGATAATACGGAAGGAATCAATTGATATCCATTTGTACGCAATGCCTCTTCATCTGTGATGGAGATTGAAAATACGAACAATAGTGGAATCACACACATCACTGCCAAAATCAAAAATATGATATTGAACACGATATTGGTGGATTTTTTAATTTGGTTCAATGACTGACCACTTTCTTCTTTTGCCACACGAGCACCCCCTTATTAGATAATTCTGTTTTCGTTGTCTAATTTGCTCACAACCCAGTTTGCCAGCAAGATTGTTCCACAACTACAAATCGCCTGGAAGAATGAAGCAGCGGCTGTCTGTCCAATCGGCGCTGTTGACTGAATCGCATTGTAAATATAAGTATCAAAAGTCGATACTGTCGTGTACAATGATGCCGGAATACGTCCGGTTACCTGATAGAACAAACCAAAATCTGAGTTGAAAATCTTACCGCAGTCCAGAATCAACATCATGATAAACACTGGTTTGATCGCCGGCAGTGTAATGTGCCTAGCCTGCTGTTTCTTTGTGGCACCGTCCATCACCGCCGCCTCGTAGAGTGAGGGGTCGATTCCTGTGATACTTGCCAAGTAGAGTACCATTCCGTATCCCATACCTTTCCATGTGTTTAGGAAAATCAGTATAAATGGCCAGTATTTTGGTTCCTGATACCACATAATGCGCTCTCCGCCAAGAGAAGCAATAATTCCGTTAATATATCCTCTCTCTGGGGTCAACAGTGCATAAACGAAATAGCTGACAACAACCCATGACATAAAATAAGGTAAAAACATCATGGTTTGATAGACTTTAGAACCTTTTTTGTTTCGCATACTGCTGAGCATCAGCGCACCCCCTACTGCAACGCTCGCACTGATAATGATAAATGCGATATTGTAAAGTATGGTGTTCCGCAGCAGCATTGTAAATGAATTGGAAGTAAAGAAATATTTAAAATTTCCAAATCCTGCCCATTCGCTGTGTAGCAAGTTGTATAGAAAACCATGTCCGCCCTGTTGTAGCTTGTAGTTCTTAAATGCGATAATAACACCAAACATTGGTAAGTATGAAAATACTAAAAACCAAATTAACGTTGGCAGAGACAGTACAAACAACTCTGTATCGTCACGCGACCACCGCTTCCACCAGGGCTTACCACTTATCCTCCCTCCATCAGTCGTCTTGCGATTTCCCATTTGTTGTACCTCCTTTTATTAATTTTTGTTAACGCTATATTAACATTTATAAATCATCGTGTCAACAAATTTTAGCATTTTCATTATTTTATCCAATTTAAATCGCTATATTTTGTAAATACTTACTCAATTTATTTTCAAATTGCAAATATTATATTTAATATGCACAATTACATTTATTAACATTAACTAATAAAGCCTGTAAAATACACAATTCATCTTGCCATAGCCCTATAAAATATGCTGACAATTCTCCACTTAATACTACATAAATATCGTCATATTGTATATGTCTAAATTTGACATATCTATTCATAATATGTCTAATCATACGTTTTGACGAAAAATTGTAAGAATATCATAGCAATTCATCAAATTTTATCCTTGTATTAACATTTGTAAACCAATCGATTGTATTTTAAGTCTTACTATGTTATAATAATGATAAATTATATTCTGCACAGATAGATTTACTTTTCACCTGTCAGTATCGGGTTTACAGATGTATAGAGCAAATAGAAAGTTTCTATCAATGTACCTTAATATAGAATCGTTGACGGAAAGGAAGATTTAATTATGGAAAAAATTACAATGAAAGATATTGCAGATGCACTCAATATATCTAGGGTTACGGTCAGCAAAGCATTTAACAATCAATCAGGCGTATCAGACTCTCTCCGAGATTTAATCTTTGCAAAGGCAAAAGAACTTGGATATGCTAAAATTCCCTATCAGGTCAGAGAACAGCCTCAGGAAGAACAGCGCACAATCTCATTGATTGTATCAAGGCCGGACTCTGCCCAATTCTGGACCAACATTATCCACCGCATGGCGCAGGAACTCGCCAATTATAATGTAAACTTACTCTACACTTATGTGCCTTCTGTTTACACAGGATCCTTCTGTCTGCCCTCTGTCCTCTTAAACGGGAATGTCGATGGTGTTGTTGTACTAAATGTATACGATCCAGAAATTCTAAATATGGTGAATGAACTATCCGTTCCAAAAGTATTTCTGGACACAATTCCTACACTGACAGACGGTCAACTTAACGGTGATTTGATTTTGATTGAGGGTTTCCGCACAGAAGCCAAAATCACAGATTTATTAATACAAAATGGACATACAGAAATTGGATTTCTAGGGGATATTGATTACGCAATGACTAACAAGGAGCGTTATCTTGGCTACTGTGACTGCATGAACAAACATGAACTTGTTGTCCGATCAGAGTACTGCCTAACCGGTCGCATTGATATCTTTTCCTATGACAAAAAGCTACATACTTTTCTGGATGATCTGAAAACTTGGCCCAGCGCTTTTGTATGTGCCAGTGATTATGTTGCCAATTTCGTACAAGCCTATCTTGATAACAATTCATATCGTCTGCCACACCCTGTTGTGCTGACTGGCTTTGATAACACTGGTGAATACACCAATGTTGCAGGGCGCATTGTCACCGCAAATGTTCCGACTGCTCTTCTTGGCAAACGACTCGCTCTGCAACTGCTGTTTCGTTCCGAACACCCAGAAGCACCACAGGAATTAACCTTTGTAAAGCCTTCCATTATCATACCGCATATCAAACAATAATATGCGCAAACAAGGCTGGAAAATTTATTCATATTTTCCAGCCTGTTCATTTAGCCAACAATAAATGATAAAACACCCATATCATTCTCCTGAAGTTTTTGCAGATTTTCTTTTAAAGAACTCTCTTGCAATTCCAATGCATATCGGAATTCTCCAAATCCAGACAGATCCATCTTAAAATTTGTCTCCCATGTATTATTCATAATCCAACTGTACACTGGTCGGTGATTATTCTGTTCTTTATTATCACACAATAGAATCGGATGATGACGCATCTGTCCCATATAGATTAGCGGTGTATCAAAAGAATTGATCAATATCCCTTGTGCTCCTTTTTGATATAGTAATCCTTGGTCTGTCATATAATATTCCATGTTGCTGCCAGGAAGCTGATCAATACCCGGACGCATCGCCACACCACCATTGTAAATATAGAGTGCATTATCTGGCAGATTCAGACCAAGTGGCAGATAAATACTTTCGATATCCTCACTTAACGTTTTGGCTATGCGATAGGTAAACTCCAATCGCGGTAACTGCTTATACATCTTAATAATGACACTGTTATGATACGTTCCTTCCATTTCAAATATCAGTTCTACTCTGTCAAATATCGATCCATGATCCAGAATCTTAATCCCCTGTAAAACTCCCTGATATTGTGTTGCATGAAGACCTCTGATATTACGTCCTAACAGACGGCGTTCCTCATAAATACCATTGCGAATCTTTGTGCACTCATAAAGCGGCGTAAAAAATTTTTCAAATCCTTCTCTTAACAGTTCTGTTCCATCTTTTTTGTTTTGAAAGGATATCACTCCTTGCTCAATCTGATATTGAATGCAAAACCATTCATTCTCTAAACGATAGGGAAGTTGATATGATTCCTGATCATAATTATTGACAATATCACGCACACGCTCTGCACCTACCCAAGCTGTACGAGTATAAAGATTATGCGGCAATGCTGCTTGCTCCTCATAGATAAAAACGCGCTCCTCCATCGGCTCAAATTCCGCAATAAAACTTATTAAAACCCCTCTTGGGTGAGCAGAAATCTGTACTGGCATTGTCTTTGTATCTGTCACTTTCACTGCAGGCAAAGAGATGGTTTCTATATAAAATTCTACTGGAAACACACCCTTTTGGCTACTCAGAGAAACCGCTTTCACCTTTCCTTTGGTATTATAATAGCGCAGAATATCCCCCATCAAATGACATTGTTCACTCTTGCGCATCACGTTCGCCTCATGTGTCTTCGAGGCATAACTAGTCTTGCGAATGTCCAGATTCGTCACCATCGTATCATATGGATTGGTGATTGTAGCTGAGTGCCCCCAAGTATGTTCTGCGTAGAGCAGTGCATTCTCCTCTCCTACTTCCCGTAATTTTTCATTACAATAATTTGTCTTTTTCTCCAACCTATCACATATATGCGCAAGGCGCAGCCCTTCTTTATAGTGCTTCACTGCAAACGGAGTGCTGCCCACTCCATTTCCCCACCAATCATTAATACTACCTCGATATACAGGCGCATCTGCCACTTTTTCTCGAATCAGCGTATACAACTCCTGCAAAGTTACCATGCGGAGTATCTCTTCCTCGCCAAAGCGCTGGTTAAACGCGTTTATTGTGGTGATAATATCCAGATTTGCCGGTGCATTGTCAGAAAACACACCACTGACACTCGTAATATAGAAATCATAAGGATATCCGCTCCCCTCATATTCTGCAATGCTATCACTCAACTTGTTATGCAAGGCCTCCAGTGCCGTGCTATCAGTATTTTTTCCAAAATAACTCTCTGTCATAAAATTTATATTTTTGTTAAACACTATACCCAAAGCATTTCCTAAATTATAGTGTTCTCCACTCCACACCAGAATTCTATCTCTATTTTCATTTTCCCAAAAGTAAGGTATCTGATTCTGATATAGTGGATACATTCCGTGATGTGTATGTATATTTGTAAATAAGAACTCAATGCCATTTTTTATCAACACATCTCGTGCTCCCATTGAAATCCCATTGATATCTGCATTCATTGCTGTCTTTACAGAGATGTTCTCTGCCTGAAATATCTCCTGCATTTTTGCAGTTTTATGATCAAGCATATTCGCATCCACCAAATCATTAAAATTCAAGTACGTAGCAGAAATACCTATATTTCCTTTTTTCACCAACTCAAAAAAGTCTGTCTTTTCTTGCTCTTTAGCAGTCTTTAAAAACTGTTCCACACAATAATAAGTTTCACAGTTCCACTTAAAGTCTTGCGCAGGAGTATTATTCTCATATCCATCTTTAATGGTTGCTATCACATCACGGATATTATTCACCTGATTGTAAATAATCTGTTCCTGTAAGTCTGTATATCCCACATCTGTATGAGAATGATGTACAATGTATACCTCTTTAATCTGCTTTCCCATAATTATTCCTCACTTTTTATAACCATATTAATATCTACAACTCTCATAAAAATTATTCAATTATAAATTGTCCTGTCAGAAGCACATTTGCAGCATTATCCCCCACCATAACTTGAAAACTGCCTGGTTCTACATGCCATTCAAATTTCTGATTCAATGTGCGCATCTGTCGATATCCAATTGCAATCTTTACTTGACAGCTCTCGCTTGGCTGTAACGCAACCTTCATAAATCCTGCTAGTTCCTTCATTGGTTTTACAGTACTTGACACCATATCCCGCAAATACACCTGCGCTGTCTCTTCACCAAAACAATCTCCAGTGTTTGTAATAGTAAAAGACACTTGTACTTGTGCGCCTTTTTCCACTTCCCGAGCAGAGATACCATCTCCCTCCACCTGCAGGTCACTGTAGGCAAATGTTGTGTAAGTTAATCCATAGCCAAAAGGATATAGTGGATTCCAATCCATCTCCACATAGCGTACACCCCCGCCTGGCAGACGATTGTAATTGCAAGGCACTTGTCCTACCGATTTTGGAAAAGACATTGGAAGTCTTCCTGACGGCGCTGTCTTTCCAAACAGAATTTCCCCAATTGCCAGCCCTCCTTTTTCTCCTGGAAACCAACATTCCAGAATTGCGGAGATATTTTCCTGTTCCCATGTCAAAGACAACGGTCTGCCATTTTGCAGCACCAACACTACAGGTTTTCCAGCAGCAGCAACTTCCTTTAGAAAGTCTAGTTGTTTTCCAGGAAGTCTTAAATCAGTCCGGTCAAAATTCTCACCGCTCGTCTCCACATTGTCGCCTAGACAAACTACCGCCACATCTGCCTTTCTCACCAGTTCTAGCGCCGGATTCCAATTTTCTCTACCTTTATTGTAACCCAAAAAAACCCTTGCGCCTCTGGCATCATTACAAAATTCCAGCCGAATTTCATATTCTCTGTCAGCCTCAAAGATAAAATCTGCTATCCGATCATTCGCTTTATCATCACTGCGGCCTTGATTCCAGCCATCTATCACTAATTTTCTATCCACATACAGACGCATACTGTCCTGTCCAGGAATTGCAATACAACCTGTAAAATTTTCTGGAACCTTTAATTTTCCTGTCCACACAACTGAAAAACAATCCGCCTGCAAATCAGGATGCGGTTTTGCATAAATCCAGTTAAAGCGAATAGCAGGATCATTGCATACTACAACTGGCTCTCCTTGCATCTCCCAGCCATTATAATAACGTCCTGTCAGTCCCGAATTCCCATCGTCATCTGTAAGCCATGCAGAAGGAAACAGCTGAATACTCTCACCGAGATAACTACAACCTTTCTCATAGAGTATCGTTCTTTCATCTCCTGCAAAATGTCTGATTCCTTCAACTACCGTCACCATATGAGACTTGTCAAAATCCGTACAATAATCACCCAAAACAGGTACATCCGCTCCCGGTCCTACCACCGCAATTGTCCGATATTCTTCCGACAAAGGCAGTAATTTCCGCTCATTTTTTAGAAGACAAATAGACTTTCTTGCAATCTCCAGCGCAAGATTTTGATGCGCCTCACAGTTTGCTATTTTTTCATATAAAGACATATCCACATAAGGGTTCTCAAAAAGCCCCAATGAAAACTTTAATTTCAATACCCGACCGCAGGCAGTATCCAACACTTCCTCTGCCATCTGCCCGCTCTCAATCAGATAATGGATTCCTTGTGCCCACTCCTCATGAGTGAAATCATATAACTGTAAATCTACCCCTGCTTCCATGCCCTGCCGAATCGCATCAGGCTTGTCTTTTGCTGTGTAATGACTCCCATAAAGCCTGGACACTGCTGTCATATCAGACCGTACAAAACCGGGCATATGAAATTGACCGCGCAAAACTTCTGTCAACAGTTCACGATCAGACGCCACAGGTGTGCCGTCAATCGCATTGTAAGAACACATCGTATTCCACGCGCCTCCTTTAATGAAAGCTTCTTCAAATACTGGCAAGCACCACGCAAAAACGTCATGCCGTCCCATAGCAGAAGGTGCACAGTTTAATCCTGCTACAGGTGTTCCATATCCAACATAATGTTTCGGTTCCGCTGCTACTGTATCTGGACGTTTCAAATCCTCTCCTTGCATACCTTTTACAATCTCACGCGCAAATTCCCCACACAGATATGTATCCTCTCCAAATGATTCCTCCACTCTGCCATAGCGCGGATCTCTTGTTAGGTCCATTACTGGACTAAAGGTTTCATGCACACCATATGCCCGTGCCTCCGCAGCGATTGCATGTCCCATCCGCCTTCCTAATTCTGGCTCAAATGTCCCTGCAAGTCCGATTTGTTGCGGAAAACAAGTAGCATATCGATCAAACATTCCGTGCAGCGCCTCCTCACTAAACAGAAACGGAATCCCCAGCCTTGTCCTTTCTACAGCATATTTTTGCAACTCATTTGCCAACTTTGGAGATGCTCCTCTAAGCTGTATGCTACCGACACTCATTCCCTGTATTGATTTCTCTAATACCTCCCATTGAATTTCATCCACTCTACCCTCCGCAGTTTTGGTGCTAAAATCATTGGTATAAAATTGGTCTGTCTGTTTGATCTTCTCATCCAACGTCATCCGCGCAAGCAAGTCCGCCACTCGCTCTTCAATAGACAATGTAGCATCCTTATATTTTTCCATAATTAACTGACTCCTTTTTAAATATCTTTTTAGAACTGCAATCTAATTTGTTCCTCACTCGCAATCATACAAAAATCCTGCAAAAAAGTCAACAGAAAATGTATATACAAATTTTTTATTTTAAAATTTGTATATACATATTTACTTTTTAAATTTATTATTATATAATGGGTGAGACATAGTATTGTATACAACTTGCATCATTCCAGAACTATTCAATTAAAGAAAGGATTGATATAATGCAACCACAATATATTCAGATTGCAGAACAGCTTCGCCACCAGATTGTCAGCGGAGAATATCCCATTGGAAAGAAAATTCCAACGGAAAACAAACTGGCTCAATCTCTAGGAGTAAGCCGCTCCACAGTGCGCCATGCATTGGATTTACTCACTGCGGAAGAACGATTGGTACGTGTAAAAGGCAGCGGTACATTTGTAGCGCAGCCAAAGTTAGTCCATGAATCCACCAGTTTCGTGACCAGCTATCGAGAAGAAAGCCGAAAAAAGAATCGTATCCTACACACACAAGTAATCTGTCTTCAAACAGAAAAAGCTGGAGATCAAATTGGTACCGCCTTAAAAATAAATTCGTTCGATATTGTAACGCGCTTGACAAGAACACGATACCTGGAAAATATGTATAACAACGCACCTGTTGTATACACAACTGTATATGTGCCATTAAACCTCTTTCCAGAAATGTCCCAGTTGGATTTTACAGATATTTCTTTCTATGATGCATTAGACCGTAAGGAATTATCTATCGTTCATGCCTCTCGCAAACTGGAAGTTGTCATACCCCCTACCGAGATTGCCGCCAGTCTTGGCATTACGTCTTTTGAACCTACAGCATATATCACTTCCATAGGCTACACAAAAGACAAACTTGTAGTGGAATACACAGAGAGCTATTATCCGGCAAGCCGAAGCAGTTTTCAAATTGAAATCAACCGCTAAATTACAAATACCATTAAAACTGGAGGTACTATTATGAACACAAAAAAAACTTTCCGGCGTTTTCCTTCTATTAAAATAGACGGACATGACAATGCCGTCGTTACGGACTGCACTGCCATCTGTTCCCAAATATCTATGCTTTGCCAAAAATGTGTCAAAACTGTTATTGTGGCAGAATGCTATCCTGGTGTAGATCAGGAGGAATTAAAGATATTATTTTCTCCGCTTGAAATCAATGCCTTCATCCATAGCGATGATCTCGCGCTACCACCCGCAGAAATTGACGCGCAAATAAAACGAGAGCTGACAGATGACCCAGTTTTTGGTATTATGACAACTCGTCGATTAGAAGAATTCTATCCAGCAGAAAATCTTGAGGGAGCCCGCCACAAAATCAACGACATTCAATCTGGCATTGTGCTTGTCTACGGAGTGGGCGCCTCTCTTGTGTGTGAGGGCGATATCCTCATTTTGGCGGATATTACACGCTGGGAAATCCAGCTTCGTTACCGACGTGGGCTATCCAACTGGCGGACGAGGCATACAGATCTTCCACGCAATGAAAAATATAAAAGAGGCTTTTTTGCCGAATGGCGCTGGGCGGACCGCATCAAAGACAGAATACTTCCCAAAATAGATTTTTATTTGGATATGACAACACAGAAAACACCTGCAATAGTTTCTGGTAATGCTTATCGTGATGCTTTAGAACAAGTAGTAGGTCAGCCTTTTCGCATGGTACCCTACTTTGATCCGGGCGTTTGGGGCGGCAACTGGATGAAAACACATTTTGACCTTCCAGAAAATGGCAGCAACTATGCATGGAGCTTTGATGGAGTCCCAGAAGAAAACAGTCTGCTATTAGATTTCGGCGGAAAGATGATTCAGACACCAGCTCTGAATCTGGTCTATTCTCACCCGCAAAAACTGCTTGGCAACCGAGTTCATGCGCGCTTTGGTAAAGAGTTTCCTATTCGATTTGATATGCTGGACACTATGAACGGGCAAAATCTTTCCTTACAGGTACATCCACTGACAGAATATATTCAACAAAATTTTCACATGCATTACACACAAGATGAGAGCTATTATCTACTAGACGCACAGGACGACGCATGTGTCTATTTAGGAATTCGTACAGGAACCGACCCTGATGAAATGGTGCATGCACTAAAAGAGGCGCAGGCAGAAGGCAAACCTTTTCCAGCAGAAAAATACATCAATCGCATCCCTGTGCAAAAGCACGACCATCTGTTGATACCCGCTGGAACAGTCCACTGCTCCGGCGCAAATACCATGGTACTGGAAATTAGTGCCACGCCCTATATTTTCACATTCAAGCTGTGGGACTGGGGGCGGCTTGATCTAGATGGCACTCCCCGTCCAATCCATATAGATCATGGCACTGCAAATATCCAATGGCACCGCAATACAGAGTGGGTACAAGAAAATCTTGTCAATGCCATTACCCTCATACATCAAAGCGAGCAGGGCATTGTTGAACGCACTGGATTGCACGAACGGGAATTTCTGGATACTTATCGCGTCAGTACATCGACAGAACTTCCAATTCACAGAAATGGCAGCGTTCATATGCTCAATCTGGTGGAAGGCGAACGTGCCACACTTGTCAGCGAGGATGGGCGTTTCACTTCCATGGAATTACACTATGCGGAAACATGCATCGTACCCGAAGCCGCAGGGGCATATCGTGTTCATTCCATTGACGGAACTTGTGTGCGTGTTCTTATCGCTTGTGTGCGCGGCTGATTTGATTGTAGAAAACTTTCTTTTGTCAGATTACTATGACAACACCCTCATATCCATCTCTTTTATTGGTATTGTTTCCCATTGAATACCAAGATGACATCATCTCCAGTAGTAATCTGGCAGCACGCAATAATACTGCTATCTTTCAGTAGTACTGCCAGATCAAACTGCTTCTGAAACTCCTCTGCTGCAGCCGGTTGTCCATTGATGATTGCCCTGTCTGATTCATTTTTTACTTAGATTCAAATCCTTCCTCTGCAAACGAAAAATTTCCACCTTCTAAATTTGCATTTACTATATTTTTCTGGTATTATATAATGAAAAAAACAAATTCTTCTCATCGACAAGGAGGTACCTTATGTTAAAAAATCATAGAAAAACAACCACAATCCTTCTTACTTCTGGAATCGCAATCCTTCTTTCCGCGTGTCAAGCCAACACGACTGCAAATAAACCTTCCCCGCAAGAATCATTAGAATCGACTTCCATAGAACAAAACACAACAGAGCAGACTTCTATAATTGTTTCAGATGTTACAGAGCAGATTACTGTATATGCGGGTCCCGGTACAGATTATCTTTCGATTGAAACCATTGATAAAAACATTATTGAAAAAACAATTAAAATTGAGTCCGACTGGGCAGAAATTGAATATAAAGGAAAAAGGGGATATGTTCCTCAAAAAGATGTTCCTGAATTATGCACAGATGATATCATTCGGCTTGTCGATAGTATGGAGGAGAACACGCAGCCCTATCCAGTCTATGAAAAAGTTAATACAAAAGTAGCTTTATTAGATGAAACGATGATATATAATGCGCCTAAAAATAGTTCCTCTGAGCTCCTAGATGCTGGTGAAACAGTCACTCTTATTTTTCCAGAAATGTCTCCAATTGAAATGTATATGCAGATTGAGCTTGACCAAAACGGCACAAAAAGACGATATTACGCATCTGTGTTAGAATTGCTGTCCATGAAACACCCACTGCTTAATTTTGACAGTGTAAAAGATACAAATGCTATTATTTCTTATGATGGCACTGCCTACTACTCTTCTTCCGGAGAAGTTGGTAGTACGCAAGATGACTGGAAAAAAACAAAAGAAATTTCTATTGACGAAACTGGATTCCATACACCAGTAAGCATTACTTCTATTGTGAAAAGTTACAATGTAAACGACGCAGCAATGGCTGGAAAATTTGGCTGGCGTATCCCTGAAGATTTACAATTAAAGAACGCTTCCCCCAAAAATGCAGTCCCATCCAACATGGAAAACATTGTCAAATATTTGTTTGAGTATAAACTTCCACTAACTCAAGATTCAGAAGATAATCTAAATCTTATAGTTGAACTACAAACATGTCAAAATGAAAACAGGATTGTCCTTAAAGCTGGCGAACCAATAGAATCGCTTTTTGAGCAGAAAACAGTTTTATTGCGGGAACGCATCGCTGAACAAATGGATTTAACTGCTGAGGAAGCTGCAAAAAAAGAAGATACCCTGATAAAGTCAATGTATCCCCGTTTGGAACAAGATGAAACTTATCACATGGAAATAACTTTTTCTAATGAATTTAATGAGACAGATAAAGGCTATTACTTGGTGATTGACAAAGAACTACATATATATGCTCTGCCAATCATTCATGGCGCAACATCATTGAACATCAATTCTGGAGAAACATATGGTAAATATGCTACATATGGCGAAAATGCCACATGGGATTTCGCGGAATGTATGATGCAACTTGATGATGAAAGTGCTGCTTCGATTCTAAAACTTCTAACTGAAAACGGATTTGAAATACAAGGATTTGCGTAGTGGGAATGCCTTTCCCACTACGCATTTTTTCGTTCAAACAGTGCGCTGACTTCCATTTTATCCACGATTCCTTGTGCATCCACTCCGGGATGCGTCACATAGATACGGCATATCTGTTCCACAAACGCACTGTCAATATGCAGCTTTTTTGCAATCTGTTCTATCTTGCGTCCTGCTCGCATCTCCCGAATGATTATCTCCACTGTTGCCTTTAATTTTCCTTCTTTTACTCCTATAAGTGATTCGCCATCTCTGTTTTTCTCTGTCAGATCAATTTTTTTCACTTGCCAGTTTCCGCTTTCCTCTTCAATTTCCAAAATTGCCATTGTCACTGGCAGTCGAAATCGTCTTGGACCACAACTGCCCGGATTTAAATAAAGAACACCATCTATGGTCTTTTTCTCATATTTGTGCGAATGCCCATAAATAAACAAATCAATTCCATTGAAATTCTTTTTTCTATGCTGTTTATCATGCACCATATAAATCCGCACGCCATACAAAGTCATTTCAAGTTCTTTCTCAATGTTTTTTGCCCACATCTTGTCATTATTTCCCCGCACCACGAAAACCGGCGCAATCTCCTTTAATGTATCCAATATCTGTTGGCTGCTCAAATCTCCGCCATGAAAAATCGCCTCACAAGTTTTTAAAATTTCCAAAACTTCCGGCCGCAGCATTTCATGTGTATCTGAGATAATTGCAATTTTATGTACTTCCATAAAGGAACTTCCTTTCTATATAAACCACTGGCTTAATCATAGTTTTATCATAACGGGGAATACAATAAAATGCAAGAACTACTCTTCAATTTCTTTTATACGTACCCTTGTTCCTATACGACTTAAAAGCTCATTGGTAATACTCTCTGCATTTTCCGCCACAGTGGGCGCAGCAATTTCCCTATTACCGTCTCTGCCAATCAGCGTTGCAATCATACCGACAGAAACATCAGTAAGTTCCGTAATGTCCACTGCAAGCTGGTCCATACAAATCCGACCAATAATTGGTGCTGGCTGCCCATTAATAAGCACATACTGTTCTTTTCCACACAATACTCTTGGATATCCATCTGCATAACCAATTGATATTATGGCAATACGGCAATCCTTGCCAGCCACAAAAGTCCTGCCATAACCCACGCTGTCCCCTTCTCGAACTTTCCGAATCAAGACAATCTGTGCTTTGAGCGCAAGCACAGGTTTTAAATCAAGTTGCAATTTTGTCTGTGCATTTGGTGTGCTCAACACGCCATATAGAGAGATGCCAACCCTGACATAATTGCATTTGAGTTCTGGATAATTTAACAGTCCATAACTACTTTGAATATGAATTTTGGGAATGTGTATTTCCTGTTGTTTTAATCTATTTATAACCTTATAAAATATTGCAATCTGCCGTTTTGTGAAAAGAATATTCTCCCGCACAAGACTGTCCGCCACACACAAATGTGTGTAAATGCCGGTTATTTTAAGATATTCCATTGAAAATACATTGACAATATTTCGCAGTTCTCTCCCGACACTCTTATCCGTATACACGTCAAACCCCAATCGGTGCATTCCAGTGTCCAATTTAATATGTGCCTTAACTCTGCATCCTTGTGCATTTAACCTGTATGCATAGTTATAGTCAACCAATGTCTGGGTCAAATTATATTTTTGCAGTACTTTTGCCTGTTCTGGCGGTGTGTATCCCAATATCAAAATTTCCCCTTGGATACCATATCTGCGCAACGCAATCCCTTCGTCAGCTGTTGCTACCGCAAATGCCCCGACGCCCATTTTATCCAAGTGTGTTGCAATCTCATATATTCCATGCCCGTATGCCTGCGCCTTTACAACTGCCATCAGCTCGCATTTAGGAGGCATTGCCTCGCGCAATACCTTTACATTGTGTGTCAAATTTCCTAGATTAATTTCAATATAAGCCCTGTCTATCTCCGTATCTTGTTTTTTCTTTTTATTGCTAAATCGTCTCCACAATGCCACTGCCGCCACACTAAAAATGATTGACATCAAAACTACTGCAAAAAAATGTATTGCACTGTTCTCCACAAGAAGCGTCTGCATATGCAATACTTTTGCGGCAAGCCGAACCAACACAATTATCAACGGATGAATCATATAAATCAAAAGTGAGATATCCCGCATCCAGACATGACGCTTTCCTCGAAAATATAATAACGCTTGAAACAAAAAATACACGCATGGCACCAGAAAAAAATACATGCTGTCGTGGCGCTGTAAATGAAACTGGTGTAAAATAAGTCCTTCAACCAACATAAACAACATCATAGATACAAACAGTACCCATGCCATTATCCGGCTAAAATGTATCCCGCTATCCGCGATCCATCCACCCAATAAGAAAAAGATTGGCGCGAAGAATATACCATTTCTAGTGTAATCCGACACTTGAAATAAAAGTGTATAAAATCCATTTAAAACAGTATTGTTTTCAATTAGTCCATAGTAGCTATCCCCAAATAAACCTATAAAATAAAGTACTGCTGCCACTGCAAACGCTCTATCATATTCCAGTCTTCTCACCAGATACCACACAAATACCCCACCGCTCAGTGAGGCAGGCAGATACCATAAATGATACATTGTCCCATCAAACACAATATCTTTTACTATATTTGGCAGCAAATTTTCTGCCTGAAAATATCCATTGTATAGATTAATAGGAATGTAAAGCACAATCGCCGCACCGTAAATCCACGCTGTCTTTTTGACAAACACTCCCAATTTTTTTGTGCTATATTGATATCTGGAAATCAGAAAGAAACCTGATGTCATAAAAAAGAATGGAACTGCTACGCGAGCAATCACGCGCGTTAGAACAAAATCTGCCCACGTGTTGTAAGAACCGAATGGCGATGTATGAATCGCAATGATAAGAATCGCTGCAATCACCCGAAACAGATCAATCCCTATGTAACTTTTGTTTGCCGTCTTCATGACTTGTCCTTTCTATCGCTCTATTTCCCATCAAATTCCCAATACATCTGTCGCTTGACTTTCATAATCACATAAGGAATACCATACATTATTCAAATGCCTGCCCAATAATTCTGTTCACAATCTCAGCAAAACCATAACCTGCTGCCTGCATCATTCCTGGATAACGGCTGTGTTCCGTAAAACCTGGTATCGTATTGACCTCGTTAAAAACAATCTCTCCCTTTAGTGTCACAAACATATCCACCCGCGCAAATCCCGCACAGTCCAATGCATGATAGATTCGCTTTGCAACCTCTTTTATCTCCTGTGCCTTTTCTGCTGAAATTCTAGCAGGAACATGAATTGCAGAAGTTTTTAGTGTATACTTCTCTGTAAAATCAAAAAATCCATCACTGCTATTTGTTTCGTTCAGCTCAATTTCATCAATCTCCCCAACAATCAGACTGTCACGCCCACACACAGCACAGCCCACCTCAAAACCGTCAATTGCTTCCTCCAAAATGACACGATTGTCATATTGAAATGCAAACGCAATGGCCTGCGGTAGCTGTTCCATAGTGACCACTTTTGTGATACCAAAAGAAGAACCCGCCTTAACTGGCTTCACAAATACTGGAAATCCAATATTTTTTACAAAATCACACGCCTTATTAACCGCCGTATTGTCCATCAATACGATTGCACGCGGCACGCGCACACCAGATAACGCTGCCAATCGATGTGCTCTGTCCTTGTCCATACACAATGCCGAGGACAATGTTCCACAGCCAATCAGCGGAATTCCTGCAAGCTCTACAATGCCCTGAACAGTCCCATCCTCCCCATTTCGTCCATGCAGCACTGGAAAGACAGCATCTACAGAAATGGTTTCTATCTTTATTTCATTATTTTTCTCATGCAATACCATTAACCGATGCCAAGTTCTATCTGGTGAAAGCACCACAGACACACAATCCATCTCATTACACCAAGTATCATTTTGAATCTTATCTGTTTCTCCACAGAAATAAAACCATTTTCCTTCCTGCGTGATGCCAACTGTTATCGGATTATATTTCTCTCTGTCCATGTTACAAATCACTGCATACGCAGACTGCAAGGACACAGCATACTCTGACGACGCACCACCAAAAATAATTGCAATATTTTTTATGTTTTCCATTTTCTATCACTCCCCTGCTTGCTGAGCGACCCATGCATCACTCTTGTGCCTTATTTCCTCTACACGGGTCTATTTATAATCGAGTAGGGAAGTCTCATCTTCCCTACTCGCGCGCCACCGATGCGCCATGCAATGGCATATTTCCTCTGCATCGGCGTGCACATAAAAAAAGAAACCTGTCTTGATACTAAAATTGTATCAAAACAAGTTTCCTAATGTTTTTCGTTTTCCTATCGTCTTTATAAAGTTTTTCTCCCAAAAATCTTACATTTTTCTTACGATTTTAATCCATTGGAAGTATCACAATAAAAATTGTATTCTCATTTGCGCTCGCCGCCGTAATCGTTCCTCCGTGCAATTCCACAATTTCTTTTGCAATAGCAAGCCCCAATCCCGCGCCACCTGTCACCGATGAGCGCGATGCATCCACTCTGTAGAATTGTTCAAAAATATGTTCCAATTTATCTTGTGGAATTGTTTTTCCCTGATTTTTGAGTATGACCTTTACTTGATTTCCTTCTGTCTGTGCATATAAGGAAATTTCTGTTCCTGTATAACTGTAGTTCACTGCGTTTCGTATCAGATTGTCAAAAGCACGCGCCAACTTGTCCACGTCTCCCACCAATATAATATCCGGCGCAATTTCCAACTTCCATACAAGCTCCCGCTCCGCCAAAATGGGACAAAATTCACTTGCAAGCTGTTCCAACATACGACTGAAATAAATTCGCTCTTTATCAAGTATCAACGTTGTCAAATTAAAGCGTGTAATATCAAAAAACTCATTGATCAATTCCTCCAGGCGTTCTGCTTTTTCCAGTGCAATGTTCGTATAACGACAGCGCAGCTCCTGTGAAATCTGCGGTTCCTCTCGAAGTAGTGTGAGATATCCGATAACGCTTGTAAGTGGCGTTTTAAGATCATGTGCCAGATAGACAATCAAATCATTTTTACGCTGCTCTGCAAGAAGTGCTTCACTTTTTCGCTTTTCTAACGTATGCTTAATCGAGTTAATTTTTCGCTCCGTCACAGCAAGTTCCTGTGACAGAATTACATCACCGGTATTTTCCATAACCAGTGCATCAATACCGCGATTAATTTCCTTAAAATACTTAATAAAACTGTTGAGATAAATCATCTGAGCAGTCATAAACAGAAGCAAAATCCCCCCCATAAAATACCATTCCATGTAATTTCGCACCACACGCTGATAGGTCTCCAAGGCTTTGTGATATGCATCCTTCTGTCCAATATAAATAAAACGGCGCAGAAATTCTACCGCAAAGTCTGCAAACCGTCCAAAAAAAACAAAATCATACAATGCATAGATACCGACAATAGAAAGAAACATTGTGATAACCGAAACCAGAAACAGCTTGGTCTTTAGTTGTTGGTAGCTGTTGTCCTTTCCTTTTTTTCTCTCTTTCCATCTCGTAAACTGAAACTGCTTACTCAATCGTATACCCCACCCCCCAGATTGTTTTTATATATTTGGGGCGCCGCGCAGGTTCTTTCATTTTCTCGCGCAGCCTGGCAATGTGTGTCATAACCGTATTATTATTGTCAAAATATTTTTCACCCCAGACTGTCTCAAATAATTCCTCCGAAGAAACGACTGCACCGCGCCTGTTACACAAATACCACAATATCTCAAACTCAATCGGCGTCAGTGTCAGGATTTCACCGTTTAGCATACATTTATGATTCTCCTTTGAAATATGCAATCCTCTAATATCCATCTCTTTTTGTGCCGCCACTGTTCCTTTTCCAAGATTGTATCTGGTATAGCGCCGTAGCTGCGTTTTGACTCTTGCCATTACCTCAAGCGGATTAAATGGTTTTGTGATATAGTCATCGGCGCCGAGCGTTAACCCCATAATCTTATCTCCATCTTCAACCTTAGCGGTAAGCATGATGACTGGATAAAAAAATTTTTCACGGATTTTCTGACAAATACGATAACCGTCAATATCTGGTAGCATGATATCCAATATCGCCAAATCAAGTTCGTTTTCTTCAATACAGTTCAACGCATCCGCGCCATTATAAAATTTATAGACAGCATATCCATCATTCTTTAGATAGACATCTATCAAATCAGCGATTTCTTTCTCATCATCAACCACTAAAATCCTAGCGCCCACAATACCGCCTCCAAATGTATGATCATTTTTCACTTTGATATTTATTCTATCATGATTGATAGAATGTTACAAGGCAGGATTTTATATGTCCATTAATCAGCCTATATTCACCTCTTCTATTAAATAATTAGAGCCGTTTGCTCTTGTACCTGGCAATCCAGAAAAGGAAATACTACGAGCAATCTCCTCATATCGTTGATTTTTTACTGTATCCATTTTTCCAATAATCGTAGTAATTACAAAATCCTCAACAACAGAATCCGCTGTTTCTAAAAGAAAATGTTGCATTGCAGCGGTAAAATTTTCTCCCCTTTGTGGTATAAACCTATACTTTATCAAATTATTTTCTATAATCACTTCTAGTGTTCCTGTTACTTAGTTCCCTATTTGATAGTTAAGTTTCCACGTTCTAGCTCTGTCCACATTTCTCAAAAAAAGTGACCGAAAATTATCTGACATTTGATTAAATCGACATTGAGATTGTACCACTTTTCCCGCCAGATGTGCCGCATTCCCACCATCAAGTAATACAAGCTTAGATTCATCTAATATAGTTTCATCTGTTCCGTAAATATGGGCTGACCAATGTGCATTCATCATCTCGTTATCGTTTAGTGACTTACCAACAGCATCTTCAATGAATAATGAATCTTTTGTCAGTCGTTGTTTTATCTCTGTAGCATAATGCCATGTCCAAGAAATCAAATTAGGAAAAAGGAACTATTTCCATTGTTCTGGTAATTGGTCTAAGATAGATTCTCGGAATCTTCCCTTGTCCATATTTTTCAAAACATTCCTCAGAACAGTTTATTGTATTTCCTTTTGATTCTATGCCAAGTTTTTTTAAATTGTTTTTCAAATCCATATCGGCAACAATTGTATTTATATAAAGTGATGCTGGTTCACCATCTTTCACCATCAAACACCTATGCCCTTCCTCTACCCCATTATCTGCAGGTGCCGATAGTGTATAACCATTCCTTTTCACATATCGCTGAATTGGCAAATATGCCTTTTCATTTTTTCCAGCAAACATATATTGCGGCATTGCTTGATTCTCTATAGAATACACATTTGTTTCTAATTTTTCCTGTTTTTTTGCTTTATTACTATTAAAATTAAGTTTTTTGGAATTTGGCAACAATTTTTTACTACTTTGTAAAAACATAAAACCTCCAAAACATAGAAATCACCAGCTTAGGAACTGTAGAAAAATAACTGACGCATCTTGACTTGGCTATTTCTCCGATTATGCATGCCAAAAAGCCTCGCCGCAACCCGCTACGCCTACGTTTTTTGACATACCTCCTCGAAGAAATATCCTACGCAATCTGCATCACTTATTTTC
>DEPD01000101.1 GCA_002358575.1 Lachnospiraceae bacterium UBA3401
GCGGTAGCCTTATTTTCAAATGTATTTTTATTAGGCATGGACCAAATACGCTCAATTCTTATCTCTGACGTATCATTTACCCTTTTACTCACTTATCTTCCCCCCGCTCACCGGAAAGTTTCATAACAAGAGAATTATTCTTTTTATCGTAGTAAAAATCGAATGTGCTAGTTCCCTTCTCCACGTTCATATTAGTTAATATGCTTTTGGGAAGCCTTATGCGCATATCTTTCTGAACCACATATGTATCTAGATATATTAGTTTGTCGTTCATACTTTTCTCCCTAGCCTAATTTTAGGCTGATTTTAGCATAATTTCAGTCTGTTTTCAACCTGATCTAGTAACAAAATTTATTTCTTACAACTCATTTCATATAAATAATTACATTCTCTCATTTGCCGAGAACACACTTTTCATATGGTAACTATACAGTTATTATACAAACCAACACTATCACTGCCAAATTAAACTCGCAATGAAAAAAGATCCCGAAACCGTACAGCTACAAGAACCGTTATCAGAGATTATTATTATGTCTCCACAAATATTTTATTTTTCTTCGTTATTATCAAGCGGCCGCCTTCGCACTTGACCACTACCTCATCCCCTGTTTCAAAATCAAGTCCTGAAAGCCATGCCTCTTGAATCCTTATTGCCAAAGTGGACTTTACCTATACCCCAACTACTCTATAACCATTAATCGTTTGTATTCTCATATGCCATGCAAATTATTTCCTGTTGCTAAATTCTTTTGTGCTTTTACGAAATTGTATAATCTTTTGCCATTTTATATCTTGGATTTTCCCCTTGAGCCAAAAAGAACAATGACATAAAAACTGCACCTCTATACGCAGAAGAATAATGTACTTTTAGCAATATGTAAGCCACAAAATGCTGTGTTTACGAGTTTCCAAGAGGTATCGGAGATACCAACCACAACATCTTAACACCAAAGATTGTAAGAATGTGTACAAATCCTTTTATTCATTCTATTTTTCTTTGCTCTTATTAAATTGTTTACTTATTACTTTTACCAAAAGGTATAGCACTTTTCAGCAAAAGCCCTCTCGTTTTGCCAAATTTTATACAATAAAAAATTGACAAACCCCCCTCTCCCATAGTTTCCAGTATGAACGAACTGATTTTGCGCAAAACACACTCATATTATTCTATTAAGACTGCCACAAAAGGCTTAAAATCAAGGTTTTCTCGTCAGCAGAGCGACTATCTCCACATGCCGTGAGCGGGGAATAAAGATGCACTTGCCTTAGCTTGCTGGGTAAATATAAACCGTAAAAACTGCTTTACTTCCTCCCAAAACCTATAATGAACGGCACATATTCACCTCTATGTTACTCCCCCAAAAATTAAGAATTGCTTTTTTAAACAAGCCAATGATTAACTATGTCGTGATTTGAAATCTGCTTTTTACTATAGCACATACTTTATTTGCTATTTACTATACCATAGTTTTCTACTTTTGAATACAATATTTAATGCAAAATGAGCAGAATAAAGCCTACAAATCTTATTGGGATTTGTAGGTATTATTCCAACCATTATACTTCAAACTCTTTCATCTCTTCCTGCGACAACGGTCTACCAAGTTGTTTCGACAGCAATATTGCTTCTCTCAGGCGATACACTTTTCCGTCAGAAGGTGCTGTTAGTCTTCTGTCCGGCATTCTTTTGCCAAATCTACCGAATTTATCTATAATAGTTTTTTGCTTCCTCTCTGCTACGATCATACCATTCACCCTTCCTAAAAATATTTGTTGATCAATGCAATAACACCATACGAATCAATATATAACATATGCCAATCTATCATTTATGCCCCCAGTTCCTTCATATAGTATGATACTAAATCTGTGTCGTAATATAGATTTCAGTCAAATTCAATCTTAATATATCTGCATAAAAGAAATGTAAATTCAGATAAACTATCACTCAATCTCATTGTTATTTGAAATTCGCTTATTACACTGATTTTGTTTGTCTATAACAAATATAACATAGATATTTGTATTCGGATAGCCTCCATCGAAATAAATGTGAACAAAAGAAAACCTCCAAATTTTGTTTAACTTGGAAGTTTTCTTCTGATCACTTTCTTCTAAAGATATTTTACTTATCTGTCCATCAATTTATAGCTTATTTCTCTTACAGCCCCTAACTGTTTTTCAAACATAATATCCCATAAATCTAAACACTTTGCAGCAATCTGTTTATGTATTCTCCCTTCAGAATTAGCTGTTTCATCATATAAAGCCATAATTAATTTTGATATTTCATTCTCAATCCCCCATTGATCTCTCAATTTATCTTTTTCCATCTGCAACACATTTTCACATAGTGCAATAATGATATCTGCATAATCAACAACAGAAACTGCACTTTCTTCCAAAAAATGTGTAAATGCATATGTGGTTCTTCGTCCTGCATTTGACTTCATCAGTTCCTGTAGAAATTCCTTATCACGTTCTGCATCAATATTTTCACTTTTAAAAATCAATGATAACGGACAGCCCTCGTCAATATCAAACTTTCTATATTCCAAAATAATTTCTTTAGCAAGTTCCCGATATTTGTCAATTTTCAAATACATCACTGCCCTATGTAATATCGCTCTTAACTGTTCCTTGCTTTTCATTCCAACGTCAGATATGATATCCTCAAACTCATGATACCTTATATAAAAATCACAAACTGCATGACCTCCTAACTCCATCAACTCTTTATCTGCAGATTTCATACATTGTTTTACTACTTTCAGTATTCTTTTTCCATACTTAGAATACAACCTGATTAGCATAACTTTTGAGTCAGGAAAATTTACCATTCTGATATCAGATTCATACAGGGACAAGATCCTTTCTTCTGCCCAAGGTCTGTCGATGTTATAAGAGGGCCACAAAACATATAACGATGCGAAGCGAATTATTGGATTTTCGTCCCTTATCAGTTTTTCAATAGTCTCCTTAAAATGCTCTAATAATTTTTTATCTTCCCACAACATAGCGCCTATCGCATTTATAGCATGTCCTCTTGTACAATTTAACGCGTATTCATGAAGCGTCCTGCTGCTTAACCGATCCGCTTTTTTTGCGTCCTTCACTTCCTCTGGTTCTGATTCCTTATTATTTAACGCTATCTCTTTTAATTGATTTAATACCTCAAATGACCACTTGGCATTTTTTAATTTCTCAACAATAATACTAAAGTAACAATCCCGATCTGTCTCCATATCACATGGAAATTCACGAAACATCTTCTCTATAATTTCTATAGGAACCTTGCTTATATTTTCCGAAAAAGCTACCCCGGAAAATAGAGAATTGATAAAAGCCGACAGTACACTGTCTTTATGCTCGATTACAAGTTGAATCATTTCTTCTGTATCTCTACTAACCGCATTGCGAAAGTTACTGACATACATGGAATATGAACTTTCAACAAAACATCCTTTTTCTTCAACCCATTCAGAATGCCTTTTCATTGGCAGCTTTTCATTTGTTATGATGCGAAGCCATTGCTTTTTTCCTATATTTTTTCCAGAGATTGGAGATTCAACGCTTCCCATCTGAGAACTTTCTCTATAATAGCAAGATTCAATTTTCTCAAAACGTCTATTCAATACCTGTAATAATTCTTCTGTTTCTTTGCCTATCCTTTCTTTGGGCAGACAGGACAATAATTCCCATTGCAAATCTCCCCAAAAGCTCCAATACACAGATTCGTATTCTTTATTTTTGTTCTGCTCGATTCTACGCCTATACCAATCAGCTGCATTGGATGAAATATACTTACATATATTTTGCTCCAAACTACAAAATGCCTCATAATCACAACTGTTACTATGCGCTTTTATAACTTTCTTCGCTAATTCCAGCTTATCTTCTGCTCCACTTGTATCGTCAAAAATATTTTTGTCTAAATCACTACATAAATAACTTATAACTCGATTACTAAAGTTTTCTGGCAAATATGCCATACCTGATAAAATGATTTCGTTAAATACATAATACCCCTTTCCCATATACGGCTCATAGCGTTTCCAAAAAGCTTCTGGTGTTTTAGCAATGATGGTCAGATTCGCTTTTTTTACCAATTCCACACAACATCTCTCAATTCCACGCATATGCCTGTACATTCCAGACCATTTACTATACTTCACTTCCAATGAATTACTGTCTGGAATATATGGAAGCAGTAGATCTGTCACTGTTTCTCCGTTAGATATCTGCAAAGAGTTATCTGAAATAAGAATATCCGTTTGTTCACGAAATATTTGATGCTCTTTACTTTCAATCCTATTGGACAGCCAAAATGCAATCAGACGAATTGTCCTTATTTCCTGTTGGCTTAACATGGACTTCAGATTTATGTATAAGTTTTCCGAAAAATCAGGATAATGTGTATAAAATGCCATCCTCAATTCAAACACTTCATTCTGCTCTTTAACCAAATTATTTCCAATGCACCTTACAAATTCCCTGTCATCCTCTTTACTTTTGAAAGCATGTTCTCTAATAAAAGTAATCTCCTCAGTATCTAAATTAGGACTGATGCTTTGTAATATCCTAAAAACAATTTCTTTCCTCGATGGGTTCCTAAACCATTTTTCTAATATTCCCTGCCTTATTAAAGCGGACACATACTGTTTTCTTCCAAAAATAACATTATTCAGAATATACTCTCCATAAAACTTATTTTCACATTCGTTCGTAATAAACTGGAGGATATTATCATCTGGTTCGGATTTCTGCCCTAATAATTCATAAAAAATAAATTTCATATAATAACGCACGTTTTCAGAAACCAGCAATTGCTCTCCTGCTTCAATAAACTCCGCTGTATCATAATCTAAGATATTTTGCAGAAACATCTGAACCTGATATCGCTTACTTGGTGTCTGCTTATCTTTCTCACCGATCACCTCCTCTATACTCTGACCATCATAATATTTTTCGGTCATTCGCTTTGACATAAAATAATCCAAAATAGATTGATGTACAAAACCAACTTTTTCTTTTTGTACGAATATCATCTCACATGATATTAAGTAATCCAGTCCGGTATTTTCAACTCTAAGCCGCTGTCTTGGTGCATATAAACGCCCCATCTTATCCAACATATCAACAATGCTGTTTTGAACATCCATAACTGTTTTTTCTTGTATCCCGACTGTTATACTTTTTCTGCATATCTGCTGATACCACTTTTCAATCAAATGGCTGGTCGTAACACATTCACTATAGGAATCATCCTTATCTAAATGCTGCCATATATATAGATTACTTGGTATTTGCAGTATTTCTTTCAATTTTGAGGTAAGGCGGTCATATCCTTCCCCAATAATCTTTCTCACGACATCTTCATCAAAATTCTTTATGCAAATTTTTATCCAATCATTTTCTTCCTTATCACTTTTCTTTTCAAACAGCAATTTTATTTTATTATCATTTTCAAGATCATATGCCCTACAGACAAACACTACTAAAATCTTATGTTCCCTATCCTGATTAAAATGCCGAACCTGTCCGATCAATTCCGTACAGACTGAAAGTGCCTCCGTTGAATTTGACTGCGTCCATCTCAATGCATCCAACTGATCTAGTACAATCACTGCCTTCTTACTCTTTGAAATGCAATGTATAGCATATACTATGGAACCAGACAATCCCAGCTCCCTGCCCCACTTATCACAATTACCGCGAGGTATCCTATGATCAAGCTTTATGGCAATGTGCGGAATATTTTCCTCTTCACAATAATCTATAATAGCTTCTGTACAACCACTCTTCCCATATCCAGCTCCGCCAGAAATAATAAATGACTTTTCAGATTTTATTGCATTAATGCAGTCATCAAATTCCTTTCTGTGAACCAGTCCATCTTTTAATGGTTTAAAAGCATCTCTATACTCCTGATTTATTTGAATAAGTCTTGGAAAAATTCTGTCATCACCATCACGCAAACGCATTTCAATTCTCTGGTCTTTGAAATAATTCAACAAATATGGCTGCGTAATTTCCACACCCAATATATCTTTCATACAGACTAAGGAAACCATCGCATTGTAAACAGTATCCCTGTCATTTCTAAATAAAAAACGAATACTCTGGTCTATGTTTTCCTGAATTCCTGCTTCTGAAATCCGTTTATAAAAAATTCTCCTCAAATAATCTATACTTTTTAGTCTGTCAACTCTTCCATAATCGCTATCTTCAGAAACATTTAGCCCCATTTCCAAACAAAATTCCAGATAAAACTTTTGAAATTCTTTACTGCTCTCCATGATTTGAATGTTATAAAAATCATCTGCTTTTCCACTTGTATTTAGCGCCCGGTCATGAAGATCTACTAAAAAAGAACACGTCAATGGGCTAACTAACACCACTTTTCTGTTATTATCCCTATTTAACTGAAAATCCCATACTTTAAATATTCTTTTTGATTTTAAATCTGTTATATCCCAATACTCTTTACTCGCATTTCTTGCTTTGCACTGTTGATGCTCTTTTTCATTCTGCATTGTAGTAACCAAGATATCTGTTCCTTTTTCATCATCACCTAATGCCTCTATAACAACACTATAATTTACCTCATCAATAATTTTAAGCATCTCATAAATAGCACAATTATGCTCATATCTATTTCCCTGTTTATCTGCTCTTCCTCCAAGTTCAAATGGCATACTATTCCTCCCATTTTTGCATCAAAAATGTTTATTATATTTTAATCAAATCACTATTATCATATATTATTTCTTCAGCATCATAATGACAATCAGCATTTTGTATGATTACCGATTATTGTTTTTCTTGTTTGTTCTCTTTTATTTTAAGAATAAAAAACTTTATCGTATTAATCTATAATTTAATCTATAATTTTCCAGAATATTATTGATAAAAAGCAGGCCATATGACCTGCTTCTTCTTTGTCGGGAATCTATACCCAGATAATTCATTTGTTGGAGCAGCTAACTCCATTCTTCTTTGTTGGGAGTCTATACCCTTGATTCTTAGATAGAGCATCTCGCTCTCTTCTTATTTAGTATTGTAGCATATTCTTTTCATAAACACAAGAAAAATTATAATTTTTTTGCCTCATCAAAAATCGCCTCAATGCCATCAGCTACAAACTTCTCTTCTAAAGAATAAGGTACATTTTTTATTATTTCCTTAATCTGTAACAATAATTCATCTATCAGTTTCTTATCCAGCTTTCCTTTTTTCCTTAATTTTACAATTTGATACCCAATATCTTTTGCCTTTGATATTAGTTCGGTTTCATATGCATATTTTAAAATCCCAATCCGGTCATCCTGTGGAACATTATATACTAATTCGCGCAATGATAAATACATAAGATGATACAGAACATCCTTTTCCATTTTACACTCTTTTATCATTGTACCCTCTTTTAGTGCAATAAATCTATCTGCATTAACGGTTCTAATTTGATTGTACACTGCATATGTATCATTTCTTTTGAGTGATACTGGCAGACAGCCCATTGGTCCTAATTTTATCTTATTTGCACCTACTCCGCTGGGAGAACTTGTAAGGGGCATAACAATGGCTGTTTCCTTATCATTATTTTTCTTAAATACAACTGCCAAGTGTTTCCCATTAAATTCACAATTGCGAACAGGATCAAAAATCACATTATATATGTATCCCTCTTTAATATCACTAAAACGCATCTTCTATCTCCATTTTTCCTATGTACTTTTTCTAGTATACAATGTTTACTACCTTCTCTCAATATAAATTTGCACTTTTTTGCAAAAAATTCAGCATGCGCTTAAACATACACTATTTTATATAATATGTATTCTCCTAAGTTCGTGTGAAATATTTTTTAGCACGTTTTCCTCAATCAATTGCTTCGCCTTACATTTATCACTCTTTTATAAAATATAACTTATTGTGTTTTGTCCATAGCATCTTCTCTGTATAGATATGTATTCAAATAAACTCATAGACACACTTTTCACAACATAGCCTATTTTTACCATCTTCATTCTGTTTGGAAAATATTTCGTATATTATCTATTCCAAACATTCTCCATTAAATAGACAATACATAAGCACTCCAGTCAGAAACATCATAATAGTAAAAAGTACATATTTTAGTGCCAGCGATATAATAAAATTCATATATCCTTTCCTCCACGATTTTATCTTGTGAATCATCTCATCCGCGTAATCTGCTTGTATATATGCAGGCTGTACCGCTATACCATCTGCATCCCGCCGCTCTGCTCTTCCTGTGCCTCCTTCAGCTCCTTCTTTTGACCGTCTCCCTGAATCACCCCCTCTTCGATCAACATCTGCTCACATTCCTTTATCAGCGCAAGCCAATCCTCCCTGATATTCTTTGGATAATGGTATAGATACGAGTAATCCTTACAGGGTGTGCTCCATTCAAAATTATATTTGACATTCTGTGGCGTAATCCGATAGCTGTCCCCCTTTTGTTCCCTGAGCTCTTTTTCCAGCTTCAAACGTACCTGATAGTATTCCTCATTTCTTGGTTTTGCCCTTTCTATATTCTGGGCAAGCCTGTATCTTTTGCTAAATTCACAGTCCCTGTCAACCAGCTCGCCTTTCCTCCAGTCATACCCGTTCCCGATGGTACAAAACAGATGGTTCAAACAGTGTTTCCTTGATGGAAATAGCTCTGGATAAAAATCCATCATAAATTGTACTGTTTCCTCTACTCTCACTTTCTCTCCTCCGCTTCATTTTATTTTTTTGAAGCAAGCCGCTATTCGGTCTGCTTTCAATACACTTCTGCATTACTGCTTACGCCAACAATAAAACACCCAATACCTTCGGGTATTTTATTCTTACCGTAAACCGGCAGGAATAACATTTTCATATTCAGCTGTTATTCCTGCACCATGTTACTCATTTACAATCTCCTGCTCCATCACAATTCCTGACTGGAACTATATCTCTATCCCGTCTGTAGAGATTACCCTGATACCCGTAATCAGCCTTCTCACAAGGTCGTTGTCAAACTCTGGTATCTGGCAGGTGCTTGCGCTGATAAAGGCATCCATATCCTTTACACGCTGTTCGTAATTTTGTGCAAGCTTTTTCTTTCTTTCCACTTCTGCCTGCTCTTCTTTGAGGGCACTGATTTCCTCCGCAATTTTACGATACTGTTCATCAAATTCCTGCGTGTAATCTCCTGCTTTCGCGTTCTCTGCGATCAGCGCGACCATTTCTTCCTGCTTTGCCTTTATCTGATCACTGTATTCGTCAGACTGCTGTTCCCTGCCGTAGCTGCCGATTACCCGGATGACATTCTGGCGGAAGGCTCCGACAAAATCCCCCTCATTTCTGGTGATGCGGTGGATGGCCTCCATGACTGCCCTGTTCAATGCGCTTTCTTCCAAGGTCTCAGAATCGCTGCATTGCTCTACACCATTTGTCAGGCGGTTTGAGCATCTCCACACAATCTTCTTTTTGCCGTTTCTTGCCCATGTCACCCTGCGGTATTCCTGTCCGCATTTGCCGCACAGCAGGATTCCAGTCAGGGCGTATCCTGATGAATATTTACTCTTTTGATTTTTCTTTCTTGTGACTGCGGACTTGCACATGGCAGCCCGTCGCATAATCTCCTCCTGTACCCTGAAAAATAATTCCTTGGGTATGATGGCCTCGTGGTCATCTTCCACATAATACTGCGGCACAATACCATTGTTGACAATTTTCTTCTTGGTCATGAAATCTACCGTGTATGTTTTTTGCAATAATGCATCTCCCATATATTTCTCATTTTGGATCATTTTTGCGATTACAGTCGCATTCCACTTGTCTTTTCCAGTTGCTGTCTTGATTCCCTTTTCTTCCAGATACTCGCTGATTTTGGCGGTACTGTAGCCTTCAAGGTAAAGCCTGAAAATCAGGCGCACCACTTCTGCCTCCTCGGGTACAATGACCAGCTCGCCTTTGTCGTTTTTGGTGTAGCCCATGAATTTGTTGTGGTTGACAATGACCTGTCCCTTTTCAAACCGCCTCACCACGCCCCATCTTGTGTTCTCGCTGATATTCCGGCTTTCTTCCTGCGCAAGACTGCTCAGGATTGTCAGTAAGATTTCACCTGTACCGTCTAAGGTATTGACACCCTCCTTTTCGAATACCACTGCTACGTTCTTTTCCTTCAGTTGGCGGATGGTGGTGAGCGCGTCCACAGTGTTTCTTGCGAAGCGGCTCACGGACTTGGTCAGAATCATATCAATTTTACCGTCAAGCGCATCTTTGATCATGGTATTGAAATCGTCCCTCTTTTTGGTGTTTGTCCGCTTTTGCCGTCATCGGCGTAGATCCCCGCATTTTTCCAGTTCTGGTTTTCCTCTATCTTGTTGGTGTAATATTCCACCTGAGCCTCGTAGCTGCTTTCCTGCTGTTCCAGCTCCGTGCTGACGCGGCAGTATGCGGCTACCTTCAGCCGTTTCTCCGCAGCCTTCACACTGCGGTCATACTGCGGTTTGGCGGGTATCATGGATATTTTTTTCTTTTCTGCTGTTCTTGTCATTTCTGCTCCTTTTCTGTTATTTTATGATTGTCTGGCTGATATTCTACCTTTATGCTGCTCCCATTCAGGAACACGACCTTAGCTGTATTGTTTTTATAGATCACAATCCTTGTGACCAGCTTTCGGTAAAGCTCTTCATCAAACTCTGTCAGCTCATTCTTGTCCGAAAGGACTTCCTGCATCTTTCCTGTGCGGAAATCTGTGTCATTTATTTCCAAAGTCTGGTATCTCTCCTGTGCCCTTTCATATATAAGTGTCATGATATCCGCATGACCATTTTCCTGCCTCATATTCACACGGATATGATTATGCTCCATTCGTCCAGATTCCCACCCTGCTTCACCTGCATCTGCATTTTGAATGACACTCTTCATGCCCTGCATTTCTGGCTCTGTATCATCTTGTTTCTGCCCACTTTTCGCCAGTTCCAGCCTGCGTTCTATTTTCCTGTATTCCATACTGACTGTTTCTTTTGCTGTTACAGGAGGGGGCATTCGCGTTTTGTCCTGTATCATCTGATTGATGGCACTGACACAGACTGCTTTCACCTGCTCATCTGTAATCAATCCACCTGTGCAGGATACATGGTTCTGATATATGTAATTTTTGCACTTCCATTTTGCTGTACCATCCCTGTTCTTTTTTCTGTTTTTAGGCTGGATATGGCTGCATACCTCCCCGCATTCACCGCAGGTAATAACTCCCCCAAACAGAATTCGTTCGTCCCTTCCCGGTCTGTGGCTGCCCCTGCCTTTTTCTATGCGTATCTGTTCCCTGCGCTTCTGTACTCTGTCAAACAGCTCCCTGTCGATCAGCTGCGGATAATATTCTGTTCCAAGGTAGTTGTGATTTTCAAGAATTTTCCCTATCGAAACATGTGTCCAGGCCACCCTGTCATGGGCGTTGCATATTCCCTTCGCTTTTAGGCTCTTAGCAATCCTTGTCGTTGATATCCCATGATCATAATCGTGAAAAATCTCTTCCACAATCTTTTGGTGTTCTTCATAAATAGTTATTTTTCCATTTACGACTTTATATCCGATTGGCATGTGCCACTGCATCCGCGTCTCCCCCCTTTCTCTTTCATAATGCTGTCCTGTTCTTTCTCCGTGAGTTCAAGACCGTTGTGCAGGCAGAATGTAATGTTGTGTTCTTTTGATATCCGTATCTCTTTTACTGTCAGGTCAAACAGGTTTTCATCAAACTCCCAAAGCAGCTCCTTCTGCCCTGCCAGCAGCCCGATTAGCTGCTGTGTCTGCACAATCTCCCTTGTCCGCCGCTGTTTCCCCGCAAGCAGTGTTCTTTTTCTTCTGCATTCCGTCAGCTGGTGGATCAGCTGGTTATTGCTTTCCATAAAAAGGCAGAGTCCATATATCCTTTCTTCATTACCTGATTCAGGATGCGGCTCTGCTCACTTAAATTCTGTATTTCATTGTCCAGCTGTTCTATTTCCTCTGTATCTGCAATCCCTGCGGATAGTTCTGTTAATCCGCTTAATAACGGTTCTAAAATGACTCCCTGATTAGTATAGAGCTTGTTCCACATCACCATGAAAGCCTGCTGTATGGCATCTTCACGCACTACCTTCATGCTGCAGGCGTTTTTGTCACTGATATGTTTGTGGCAGCTCCAGATAACCCTTTCATTGGGCTGACCTATGTTTATCTTCTGCCTGCGGAAATGGCTGTCGCATTCCCTGCAGATGATACGGCCTGAAAATAAATACCTGTTCTTGTATTTACCGCCGCCCATTTTCAGTGACCGGCTCCTGTATTCCATGATTTTTCTCACTGCCTCTGCTCCCTCATGGGTGATAACCGGTTCATGGTCATCTTCTATCAGGTACTGGTTCCGCTGTCCGGTATTTGCCTTCCGCACAAACGGGAACTGTGATTCGGTGTATGTCCGCTGCTGCAGGCGGCTGCCTTCGTAAACTGGATTGGTCAGGATTTCCTGAATAGTCTTGTTACACCATTTTTCACCTGACCGTATGGTTGGGATTTCCTTTTTATTTAATTCTTTTGCAATCAGATAGGTGCCAAGACCGTTCAGGTATGCGTCAAATATCCACCGCACGGTTTCTGCTTCCTCTTCTACAATCACCAGCTCGCCATTCTCATCATTCTTGTATCCATAAGCGGGTGTACCGATAACAAATGTACCCTCCTGAAACCGTTTCTCTACTGCCCACCTGTTGTTTCCTGAGAAATCCTCCGATTCCCCCTGTGCAATGGATGACAGGATGGACAGCATCAGCTCGCTTTTTTCAGTCAGTGTGTTGATATTCTCTTTCTCGAAAAGAATACCGACTCCGAGCAGCTTGAGTTTTCTTATGATCTGGATGCATTCTACGGTATTGCGGGCGAATCTTGTGACGGACTTTGTGAGGATCAGATCGATTTCCCCATTCTCGCAGGCTTCAATCATTGCCTGAAATTCCTCCCTGCCCTTAACTTTTGTGCCAGTGGCTGCTTCATCAGCGTACATTCCTGCAAATTCCCATAATGGGTTGTTCTCAATTTTTTCTGTAAAATAGGCTACCTGTGTGGCGTAGGACTCTGCCTGTGCCTTGCTGCCTGTGCTGACTCTGGCATATCCGCACACCCTCAGTTTTGTTTTCCCAGTCTGGCTGGATTTTGATGGCGCTGCGTTTATAATTGTGACTTTTTTTGCCATATTTTTTCTCCTTTCCCTGTATTTTCAGGGATTATAAGTCCCTGTCAGCAACATACACTACCACACAATTTCAATAATATCTAGTGTTTTTACAAATATACTTCCACTAATTCCGGGGAAAAGGTCTCAATGTTTAAAGACCTGATTTTTTCCTGTTCCTCCTTGCTGATCAGCCCGTTTTCCTGCATCTTTTTTAGGAGGTACTCTGCCATCTTATACATGACCTCATTGGCTTCCTTCTTCATTTCTGCTACTTGCTCCTTTTTATCTCAACTATAATCATTTCAGTTCCTCAATCTGTCTGGTATTTTCCTGCAATGGTGTACGCAACACCTATTGTGAATATTCCTGCTGCGATTATCACAGCCACTGCACAGACTGCTCCAATAATCCATTTCATATCGCATTTCCTCCCATTTCACAAAATTTAGATTGTTTTAGTATCAATCGTGCTCATACTTAGCCACACAAGAATGCGGCGGAATACTTCCCCTCCGCCGCATGGTTTCTGTGATTAAGTCTTATTGTCATAATCCTTCACTTTTAAAAAATCACTCTGCTCCTATTCGACACTACTCCCCAGAGCAAAATACTGCAAAGACAGACAAATGAAAATTTAAAATCCCATTCCCTGCCTTTCTGTATTCTATGGGCAGCAGTCCAGACTGTCTGCTGACTGGCAGACATCACAGGAATCTCACCTCCAGCACTGCGTGCTGGCTAATCTCAAGGAGTATCATTATAGGCCATTTCCCTCTTTGCACCTGTCTGCCACGGACAGGCTGTACCCCGGCTTTCCCGCTCGGCTCCTTAGATGCGGTCTTTTTTACACATTCCTAAAATGTGCAGGAGTGTCTCTGCGCCCCAGTTACAGCTCTTGAAATGGCTAATGTATCTGTTCTGCTGGATATGGCTGGCACACACGATCTTTTTTGTGTATACTCTCGCAAGCCGCTGCCTCCGGCATTTGTCAAGGTTCATGAACGGGCTTTCTGACAGGCAGTTCTCTGTCAGAAATTTATCCCTTCATAAGGTACTCACACTAAAATGCATTTTGAGAGGGTACTAATTGAAAAATTTTTTAATTTTTTTAAGTGATGCCTCCACGCTCTCCCTAACTGACATGTCACTGATGCCCGTTTTTTCTGCAATCTGACGGAAAGTCATACCTTCAAAAAAATAAAGGTGCAGCCGCTCCTTTTGTACCTGCGTGAGTGACTGCACTGCTTTTTGCAGGGTTTCCAGATCCATCTGGTGAATCATCATATCCTCCAGTGATTTTGTCTCACCTGCCATCTGTTCTTCCGTCTCACCTTCTATGTAACCACCTGCTGTAAGGTGGCGCAGGTCCCGCATTTCCTCTGCATGTTCCTCCCTGCGGAATAAATCTGTCAGCGCCTCATACACCTCATGGGAAACATAGGCATACTCTGTCTCACCGACAGCATCTTTATAAAAATCCTTAATTCTGATTCTGATCCATTCTGACATCTCTGTGTCCTCCATTTCTTGTTTTTTGAAATGAAGGACAACAGGTGGTCCTCTTGCGCAGAAACCACATTCCCGGACAGAAAAAAAACGGATGTATTCTCCACGCTGTGTATAGCATGGACGGATGCATCCGTCTGTCAGATCTATTTATTTTTGCATTCCAGCAGTCTCTTTTAACAAGGGCTGGATATCCTGTTTCCTGTCCTGTCAAACTCTTTACTCCCTTACCTCGTGGAACTATACCTGTAAGGAAGCAGCGTTTCAACCATTGTGTAATAAGTCTTACGTTAGCTGTAAAAAGTTACTTATACTGGCGGTCGAAAAGACTGACCGCTCAGTATAAAGTTATGCACACAGCCGCATAAGGAAATATGCCGCTTCGCGGCTGCGGCTGGCGCAATACTCACGGCAGATTTCATCTGTCGTGAGTATAATTTATTGAAATATCAAGCAATATAAGTACAAAAAATCCCTTCCGTTTTCTACCACCCGGAAGGGATTTCTATTTTTCTATCTTCGTTTTTTGTATAAAAAGTTTGGCTTTGCCCGCCAGCATGAAAACAGCAGTAATACAAATACTTTCATAAACGGCACAGGCACAGTCCTGATACTCAAGGTACCACAACAGCGAAAACACAGCCACCTGCAATGCAGTTATCGTTCTCGCACACCTGCCAAAGTGTTTTTTCTCTTTCTGGTCAAGCCTTCTGTTTTTGCTGTGCATCGGGCTGAATATGATGATAATCCCTGCCGCTGCCGCAAGTGTGAGCACTACCGTCAGAACAGGCAGGCTGGCAAACTGCCCGCCCATATACACTGGGATAAACAATACAAGACTCAAACCGATATAGCAGAACAGGCTGTCGTCACAGTGAAAACCACCAGTAAAGCTGCGAAGAGTCATAAAAGAGAGAGTAAACACACATACTACCAGAAGCTGCTCTGTAAACAGCCCGATCAGAAATGCTGTAATAAGATTCAGCAGTATGATACCTCCGCTGCGGATTCCATACTGGTAAATCTCACTATCCTCTTTCTCTATAATCCCACGTTCCTGCATCCAGCGGCTTAACCACCCGGACACAGTTAAAATCTCCTGAGTTTTTTAGCACGCTCTGGTATCTCGTCCTGTCCCAAAAACCACATACAGTACTGGTTTACTGACAGGGTCGCCACCATAAGCACTAACTTTT